>NZ_JBSHCV010000007.1:0-142811 GCF_053615975.1 Dietzia sp. NPDC055877
TCGAGATCATCCTCAACGACAGACTCTTCTCACCCGACGGATACCTCACCAACCCGCCCGGAACCGACAGACGCGACCGGCCCGCCTGAGGCGTCAGCAGTCGCCGACGCCCACCCATTCCGACAGCCCGTCGGAGAACAACTGCCGCTTCCAGATCGGCACCCCGTGCTTCAGCTGTTCGATCAACTCGGAGCACGCGGCGAACGCCTCCGCCCGGTGTGGCGCGACCGCCACCACGACCACCGCGACCTCGCCGACCGGCAGGACTCCCACCCGGTGCACGGCGCCCACCCGCACCCGGCCGGCCGGCCCGCTCGTCTCGGTGGCGATCTCCTCGCACAGTCGGCCGAGGATCTTCGCGGCCGTCGGGTGCGCCGAATACTCGATGTGCTGGACGTCGGAACGCCCCCCGTCGTGATCGCGCACAATCCCGGAGAACGTCACCATCGCGCCGTCGGCAGTGGTCCAGACCTCCTGCTCGACTTCACGCGGATCGATCACGGCGTCGGTGATCCGGGCCAGTGGCACAGATGTGGTCATCAGTGCCCACCTCCATTCGCATGTACCTCGAGCAGGTGCTCGAGCAGGTCGTCGAGCACGGCGAGGCCGTCGCGCACGCCTCCGGTCGAGCCGGGCAGGTTCACCACGAGCGTACGGCCGGCGAAGCCCGCCACCCCGCGACTCATCGCGGCCGTCGGCGTGGCGGCGATGCCGCGTGCCCGCATCGCCTCGGCCACACCGGGCAGCTGCAGCGTGAGGTGTGGCGCCGTGGCCTCGGGGGTGCGGTCGTCCGGGGCCACGCCGGTGCCGCCGGTGGTCAGCAGCGCAGCCGGCGAGCGGCGGACCTGCTCGGTGACGGCCACCTCGATCTCCGCGTCGGCCACCACGTGCACCTCGACCGGGGCGAAATTGCGCTCGAGCAGCCAGGACTCGATGGCGGGGCCGGTGGAGTCCTCGCGCTCACCGCGCGAGGCGGCGGTGGAGGAGACGACGACGACGGCGCTCCGGCCCTCACCGATCGCGGCGGGTTCTGCCGGGTGGTCGTTCTGGTCGGTGGCGGCGTTGTCGTCGTCGGACTCCCGGGTCCAGTCGCCGCGCTTTCCACCTGATTTGGCTGCCAGTCGGACCCCGTCCATCGTGGCGAGGGGATCCACGGCCTTGACCATGTCGTGCAACGTCAGGCCCGCCACCGAGACGGCCGTGAGCGCCTCCATCTCGACGCCCGTCCGGCCGGTGGTCTTGGCGGTGGCGGAGACGCGGATCTCGCCCGCGTCGGCGTCGAGATCGAAATGCACCTTCACCGAGTTCAGCGGGATCTGGTGGCACAACGGGATCAGCTCGGAGGTCTTCTTGGCGGCGCCGATCCCGGCCAGGCGCGCGGTGGCCAGCACGTCGGCCTTGCCCAGCGCATCGCCGTCGACCATCGTCACCACCTCGGGGCGGGTGCGGAAGACGCCCTCGGCGGTGGCGGTGCGGGTGGTCACGGCCTTGTCGCCGACGTCGACCATGCGGACGCGGCCCTCGGCGTCGAGGTGGGTGAGCTGCGGGTCTGCCATGGCCTCCACGGTAGTCGTCGCGGTGCAGGTCGGGGCGGCGTGTCGGTCAGTGGGGTGAGTCGGGCTGGAAGCGGCGGACGGCGGTCGCACCCGCGAGGAGCAGGAGGGCGGGCAGGACCAGCGTGAGGCCCATCGCGGTGGAGAAATCGGTGTGGGCGATGCCGACCTGCATGACCGCGCCTAGAGCGGCGGCGCCCACCACGGCGCCGACCTGCCGCGACGTGTTGTAGACGCCGGAGCCGGCGCCCACCAGGTCGGACGGCAGGCTGCGCATCGACACCGCCGAGTTGGCCGCCCAGCACATCGCGTTGGCCGCGCCCATCAGCACCAGGGGGACGAGCAGCCACGGGACCGGCGCCTGCCAGGTCATCATGGCGGCGAACAGCAGCATCGCGGCGATCATCGACACGAAACCGGTGGTCGAGACGACGCCCGGGGCGGTGCGGTCGGTGAGGCGGCCGACGTACGGCGCGAGGACCAGCGAGACCACGGCGGTGGGGATCATCATCAGGCCCGCGACCTCGGCGGACAGGCCCTTCGACGTCTGCAGGAACAGCATGATCGGGATGTTCATCGAGTACACGGCGAAACCGAGCGTGAACACCGAGAACGAACCGAGCGCGAAGTTGCGGTGGCCGAACAGGGCCGGCGGCACGAGGGCGTCGAGGCCCCGGCGGCCGACGTGGAACTGCCGCCGGACGAACAGCGCGGCTGCGGCGATCCCCGCGGCGACGACCGCCCAGAGCCACAGTGGCCAACCGAGGTCGGGGCCCTGCTGGAGGGTGAGCGTCACGGCGAGCACGGCCACCACGGCAAGCGCCGCGCTGACCAGGTCGATCCGGCCGACGCCGGTCGGCAGCCGCGGGACCAGCAGGGCGACCAGGACGAACGCCAGGAACCCGAACGGGATGTAGAGGGCGAAGACCCAGCGCCACCCGGCGGAGCCCACGATCAGGCCACCGAGGATGGGGCCGAACAGGCCCGCCGAGCTGGCGACCGCGCTCCACATCCCCATCGCGGCGCCCCGTCGGTCGTAGGCGAAGACCCGGTGGATGATGCTCAGCGGCTGTGGGTTGAGCAGCGAGGCGCCCACGCCCTGGACGGCGCGGGCCGCGATGAGTAGCTCGATCGTGGGGGCGAAGGCCGCAGCGGTGGCGGCGACGGTGAAGACCGCCATCCCGGCCAGGTAGACGTTGCGTTGCCCGAACCGGTCACCGAGCCGGCCGCTGACCAGGAGCGGGGCGGCGAAGGCGAGCAGGTAGACGGCCACCACCCACACGGTCTGGTTGATGCTCGCGTCCAGATCCTCGCGGATGCTCGGCAACGCCACGGCCACGAGCGCCTGATCCATGAGCGTGATGAACAGGCCCGCGCACAGAGCGGTCAACGCGAGCCAGGCCTGCCGCTCGGGGACCGGCTGGGTGGAGGACATTCACGGCAACATATGTGCTGGTCACGGCGAAGTCAAAGGGTGTGCGGACACGAGTGGGGGTGCCGTCGGCGGCGTTCAGGCGGCCGAGCGGGCATGGCGCAGCTCTTCGACCCGATCCGTATCCGTGACCTCGAGATCCGCAACCGTGCCTGGCTCTCACCCATGTGTCAGTACTCGTGCGACGCCCGGGACGGCGTGCCCACCCCGTGGCACTTCGTGCACCTCGGGGCGCGGGCGCAGGGCGGGTTCGGGCTGCTGATCGCCGAGGCGTCCGCGGTGGTGCCGGAGGGGCGCATCAGCCCCGAGGACGCCGGACTGTGGAACGACCGGCAGCGGGATGCGTGGGCGCCCATCGTGGAGTTCGTCCACTCCCAGGGCGCGGCGATGGGGATCCAACTGGCGCACGCCGGGCGCAAGGCGTCGACCTACAAGGCGTTCCCCGGCCAGCCTTCAGGATCGATGCCCGTCTCCGAGGGCGGCTGGCCCACCGTCGCGCCCTCGGCGATCCCGTTCGGCGACATGGCGACCCCCGAGGCGCTGGATGCCGCCGGGATCCGTGAGGTGGTCACCGCGTTCGCCGACGCCGCCCGGCGCGCCGACGAGGCCGGGTTCGACGTGGTGGAGATCCACGCCGCCCACGGGTACCTCCTCCACGAGTTCCTCTCGCCGCTGTCCAACGAGCGGACCGACGCCTACGGCGGCTCGCGCGACAACCGGGCCCGACTGCTGCTGGAGATCTGCGACGCCGTCCGCGAGGTGTGGCCGGGCGGCAAGCCCCTGTTCGTCCGCATCTCGGCGACGGACTGGGTCGAGGGCGGCTGGACTCCGGAGGACTCGCGCTGGCTGGCGGGCCGACTGACCGATCACGGCGTGGACCTGATCGACGTCTCCTCCGCCGCCAACACTCCCGACCGGCCGCCAGTGCCGCTCGAGCAGGGCTATCAGGTGCCGCTGACCGAGGAGGTCCGGGCGTCCGGGGCGGCGCTGGCCGGGGCGGTCGGGCTGATCAGCGACCCGGAGTACGCCGAGAGCCTGCTGGTCGACGGCCGCGCCGACGTGGTGTTCCTCGGCCGCGTCGCCCTGCGTGAGCCGGCCTGGCCGCAGCGGGCCGCCGCCGAGCTGGGCCTGGACTGGCGCGACGCCCCGTACCCTCCGCAGTACACGCGGGGGAAGTGGGACTGACCTACAGATCCAGCTCGATGTCCGAGGAGGCCAGCGAGTTGCAGACCGTGATCCGCTCCTGCTGCACGCCGGGCTGCTCGGCGCTGGTGGTGCCGGCGAGCTTGGTGGTGACGCACGCCTTGCACAGGCCCCGCTCGCAGCCGGTGGGTACCGGGATCCCGGCGCGCCCGGCCGCCTCCAGCAGGGTGGTGCCGCCGTCGATCTCTACAGACGTCCCGGTGCGGGCGAAGCGGACGGTGTAGCGGCTGCCGTCGTCGGCGGGCCGATCCAGCTCGGGCGCGGTGAACGACTCGGCGTGGAAGCGATCGGCGGGCTGCTCCAGCTCGCGCAGCCATTCGCGGGCGAGGTCGATCACCGCCGCCGGGGCGCAGACGTAGGTCTCGCGTTCGGCCAGATCCGGCACCAGTTCGGCCAGCAGCTCCGGGCCGAGTCGACCGGTGCGCAGGTCGTCGCGTGCGGCTGGGGCGTCGGTGAACAGGTGCAGCGTGATCCCGGCGTCGCGGGCCAGCTCGCGAAGCTGCGGCTCGAAGATGATCGAGTGTTCGTCGCGGTTGAAGTAGAGCAGTGTCGCGTCCGGGCCGGCGCCAGCGGGGGAGTCTGCGGCGTCGCGGGCGAGGCGGCGCAGCAGCGCGATGATCGGGGTGATGCCCACGCCGCCCGCGATGTGCAGGGATTTCGGTGTGCCGACGCCGTTATCCGCGGTCGGCAAGGCGAAGTCGCCGGAGGACTGCGGCACGCCCACGAGCGTCACGTAGGCCCCCGGCGTCAGGGTGTCGTTCAGCCGGTTGGAGACGCGGCCGTCAGCCACGCGCTTGACGCAGAACTCCAGGTCAGCCGCCGCCTCGCCGGCGACGCCGTGCCCGACCGAGTCGTGGACCAGGCTGTACTGGCGGACCAGCTCGTCGTCGTCGACCATCTGGCGCACCGACACGTACGCGCCGGCGTCCCACCGCACGTCATCCCACCCGCGCGGGCGGGCCAGGCGCACCGACAGGGCCTGCCCGTCGGCGACCGGGGTGGCCGCCACGACCCGCGCCGGCACGTTGTGGAACTGCGGCTTGTCGAGGTAGGGCGACTCGGGCAGCCGCCGGTAGCGCAGCCCGGCCGCGACGCGGCGAACGAGCGAAGCCGGGTCGCGCAGCAGGTCGCGGGGGCGAGAGAACTCGCGCTCGCCGAACGGCACCGACAGTCCGGTTAGCGTTTTGGCGATGAGCGGCACGGTCTCCAGTAGCGGCGTCTCGTGGTACGGCAGCCCGTGCCGCGCGGCGATCTCCCGGACCTCCGGCGCGATCTTGCGCTGCATCGACGGCGGCAGGTCCGGGAACAGGTGGTGCTCGACGTGCGTGTCCAGCCCGCCGTAGAAGATGCGCAGGTCGGGCCGGTTCTCGAACGGCACCTCCTCCTCGAGCAGCCGCGCGAGTGCGTCGTCCATCTGCGCGCTGGGCAGGAAGTTGCGGGTCGCGCGGATCTGGCGCTCGTAGTACTGGTCGGCGGTCTCGTCGGGGCCGGGGTCGGTGAACAGCTCGAGCTCACCGGCGTGGTGCTCGATGAACACCAGGAACAGGACCGACATGTAGCCGGTCACCCCACCGAGGTAGTTCGCGGCGAGCGTCTGCAGCGGCTTCCAGCCCGAACGGAACGGCTCGTCAACGAACCGGCGCCGGGCGTCGCGGCCGGCGATCCGGGCGGGGGAGCGCAGCATGTACGAGCTGAAGAGCCCGTGTCCCTCGACCTTCCGTGCGATGTTCGCCAGGAAGAACGGCGCTGCGATCGGGGCCATCGCGGCCAGCGCAGAGATCATCGCGACCTGGCCGAGGTGGTGGCCGTACCAGTCCTGGCCCGCGCTGCCGCGGAACAGGCTGTACCCCAGGTCGTGGTCCTTGCCGACGATGTTGGTGTTGGGGTGGTGGCCCACGTGGTGCATGGTCTTCCACTGGTCGGTGTCGACGTTGAAGTCCCAGTGGTAGCGGTCGGAGTGGTACTCGCCGCAGTCCGGCAGGTGGTCGTAGCTGCCGTGGATGATGTTGTGGCCGAGCTCGGAGAACTGCATGAGCCGGTACGCCATCTCCAGTGCGGTGGCGCGGCGGATCGCGCGGGGGCCGCCCTCGCGCAGCAGTTCGCGGCGGCGGGCGTCGATCGCCTCGCCGTAGGCGGTGACGTTGCGGATGTGCGCCAGGTCCTCGGCGCCCACGGCGGCCTTGGCGCGGATGTAGAGGGCGCCGAGCTCGGCCGCGAGCCCGGTGTCGGTGGCGGTGTCAGGGGAGCCGGCGAGAGTCATGACTGTGACCGTAGCCACGCATCCGCGTCGGCGGAATGGCGCTTCCGGTCGATAAGTTGGCACTTTCGGACACACGCACAGTCGGACAACCGGGTGGGCGGGTTGGTAGGTTCGGGCGATGACTGTGTGGCCGTCGTTGTCGTCGTCGGGGTCGCCCGTGTGGGCCGTGCCGCGCGGCACGGAGGGCGTGCGGATCATGGTGGAAGGCGCCGTGGCGCAGGGGATGACGACGACGACGTGTCTCGCCGGCACCGGAATTCAGCCGCCTGATCTCGCGGATGAGAACGCGCAGATCTGGGCACATCAGGAGTTCGCGGTGATCCGCAATCTGTTGGCCGAGCTCGGGGACCTGCCCGGGCTGGGGGCCGGCATCGGGGCGTATTCGACGATCGGACGGACCGGCGTGATCGGGTTCATGATGCTCGCCGGACCCACCGTGCGCGCGGCGCTCGAGCGGGCGATCCCCTACCTCGCGCTGTCGCCGACGCACCTGCGGTTCGCGCTGGAGGAGGGCGACGAGGTCGTGTACGCGGTCGCCGCCGACGACGAGATCCCGCCCGACGTGCGCGCCTTCGTGGTGGAACGTGACCTGGCCGGGTTGGCGGCGGCGTTTCGTGGCGCGCAGATCGACCTGCAGCTGGCCTGGATCGAGACCACGCTCGGGCCCGCGAGCGCGGCGCTGCTGGCGGAGGCGTGGCGGCTCGAGCCGGCGGCCGTGGTTCCCGGGTGTGCGACCAACCGGCTGGTGATCCCGCGCGAGCGCCTGGACGAGCGGCTGCCGCAGGCGGACGAGAACACCGCGCGGCTGTTCGAGCAGCAGTGTCGAGAGGTGCTGGACGCACGGCTGGCGCGCGTCGGGGTGGCCGGGCAGGTGCGCAGCCGGCTGCGGCACGAGCGGGGCGACTGGCCGTCCATGGCGGACGTGGCCGCCGACCTGCACGTCGACGAGCGCACGCTCCGGCGGAGGCTGACCGCGGAGGGCACGTCGTTCCGGCGGCTGGTCGACGAGGTGCGGCACGGCAGGGCGCTCGAACTGCTCGGCCAGGGCGCGGCGGTGTCCGAGGTGGCGAGCGAGCTCGGATACTCGGAGACCGCGACATTCACCAGGTCGTTCACCCGCTGGGAGGGCGTGTCTCCGAGCCGGCTCCGGGAGCGGGGCCTGTGACGAGGGAGGCGCGGGAGGCCTACGCGCGGCGGGCGGGGGAGTACATCGAACACCTCGGGGCGATCTCGACCGTCCACCCGGCCGACCTCGAGCTGGTGACCCGCTGGGCGCGTCAGGTGGGCGGCCCGGTCCTCGACGCCGGGTGCGGGCCCGGGCACTGGACGGCGCACCTGGCGGGAGCGGGAGTGGACGTCCGCGGCGTCGACGGCGTCAGCGAGTTCGTGGATCATGCCCGCGCCGCCCATCTCGGGTGTCGTTTCGAGCAGGCCGACCTGGACGCGCTGCCGCTCGGGGATGCGAGCGCATCCGGAGTCCTCGCCTGGTACTCGATCATCCACCACCAACCGGAGGGGATCGGCGTACCGCTCGCGGAATTCGCCCGGGTCCTGCGTCCGGGCGGTCAGATGCTGCTCGGGTTCTTCCACGGCGAGCTCGTCGAGCGCTTCGACCACGCGGTGGCCCCTGCATACCGCTGGTCGATCGGAGCGCTGGCCGAGCGGCTGCGGGTGGCACACTTCGAGGTGATCGAGACCTACACCAGGACAGGGCCCGGGCACCGGCCACACGGCGCGATCGTCGCCCGCCTGTCGACCGAGCACTGAAGGAGGCCCGAGTTGAGACTGTTCGAGACCCTGAAGACCCGCTGCCGCGACGAATGGGACGCCTACACCCGGCACGACTTCGTGGAGCGGCTCGGCGCCGGCACCCTGCCGCTGCCGGTCTTCCAGGACTACCTGGTCCAGGACTTCCACTTCCTCGTCCAGTTCACCCGCGCCAACGCCCTGGCCACGTACAAGAGCCGCACACTGGCCGACCTCAAGGCCGCCCACGCCGCGACCGGGGCGATCCTTGCCGAGACCGAGCTGCACCTGACGCTCACGGAGCGATGGGGCATCCCGCGCGCCGAGCTCGAGGCCGCTCCCGAGAAGCAGGCCACCGTCGCCTACACCCGCTACGTCCTGGACTCGGGGATGGCCGGGGACCTGCTCGACCTGAGCGTTGCGCTGGCCCCGTGCACGATCGGCTACGCCGAGATCGGCGCCAGGCTGCAGCCGCGGCTGGCCGAGCACGGCGGACAGGGTGGCGAGCACCCGTACCGCGAGTGGATCAGCGAGTACTCCGGCGAGGAGTTCACCGCCGCCTCCCGCGCCGCGACCGCCCAGCTCGACGCCCTGGCGGCGGGCGGACTGTCCGACCGTCGGCTGGACGAGCTCACCGAGGTGTTCCGCACGGCCACGCGCCTGGAGGCCGACTTCTGGCAGCAGGCTCTCGACAGCGCGGGGTAAGCTCCGACGCCGCGTGGTCGCAAATCACCGTGGCAGAAGGAGTCGTCCTGGGGATGTGTGAAGCGGTGAGACCACTCGGCGGCGAGGAGCCAGAGGCAAGGGCTCAGAACAGCTGCCGCAGGTTCGCCCTGGCCAGGTCCACCAGCTCGTCGCCGCGGCCGGACAGCACGGTGCGCAGCGAGTAGAGCGTGAATCCCTTGGCCTGGGCGGCGCTGATGGACGGCGGGATCGTGAGCTCCTGGCGTTCCACCTCCACGTCGAGCAGGGCGGGCCCGTCATGGGCGAGGAACTGCTTGACGGTCTTCGGTAGGTCCTTGGACTTGTCCGCCCGGAACCCCGCGAGCCCGCAGGCCTCGGCCACCTTCGAGAAGTCGGGGTTGGACAGGTCGGTACCGAAGTTCACGAAGCCGTCGGCCTTCATCTCCACCTCCACGAAGTTGTACGAGGAGTTGTTGAACACCACCACCTTGACCGGCAGGTCGTGCTCGACCAGCGTGAGCAGCTCGCCCATCAGCATCGACAGCCCACCGTCGCCCGCGAGCGCGATCACCTGTCGGCCGGGTGAGGCGGCCTGGGCGCCGATCGCCTGCGACAGCGCGTTGGCCATGGACCCGTGGGTGAACGACCCGACGATCCGTCGGCGCCCGTTCATCGTCAGATAGCGGGCCGCCCAGATGACGGGGCTGCCGACGTCGGGCAGGAACACCGCGTCGTCGTCTGCCGCCTCGTCGATCAACCGCGTCAGGTACTGCGGGTGGATGGTCCGCTTCGACTGCGTGGCGAGGTCGTCCAGCGTGCGCCGCGTCTTGGCGTAGTGCTTTGTGGCGTCGTCGAGGTGCTTGCGGCCCGAGTGCGTGCGCACTTTGGGGAGCAGCGCCCGTATCGTCTCCCCGACACCGCCGACGAGCGGTACCTCGACAGGCGTGCGTCGCCCGATCCGCTCGCCCCGGATGTCGACCTGGATGACCGTGGCGTCCGGGTAGAACTGCTGATACGGCAGGTCGGACCCCAGGACCAGCAGGGTCTCTGCGGCCATCATGGCGCGGTAGCCCGATGAGAACCCGAGCAGGCCGGTCATCCCCACGTCGTAGGGATTGTCGTGTTCCACCCATTCCTTGCCGCGCATCGCGTGGACGATCGGCGCCTTGAGCGTCTCCGCGATCTGCAGCAGTTCGTCATGGGCGCCCGCGCAGCCGGCGCCGGCGAGGATCGTCACGTCCTCGCAGCCGTCGAGGACACGGGCGGCGCGAGCGAGATCCTCCTCGGCCGGGACCACCGCACTGGTGGTGGGGCGGATGGCGGCCACCTCGGCGGTGATCTCCTCGAGCGCCACGTCACCGGGCAGGACGAGCACGGCCACCCCGCGCCTCTCGATGGCCGCACGCATCGCGATCCGCAGCAGCCGCGGCGCCTGCTCGGCCGACGAGACATGCTCCACGTAGACGCTGCACTCGCGGAACAGTTCCTGCGGATGGGTCTCCTGGAAGTAGCCCGTCCCGATCTCCTCCGACGGGATGTGCGCGGCCAGCGCGAGGACCGGGACCCCGGAGCGCTGGGCGTCGAACAGGCCGTTGATCAGGTGCAGGTTGCCCGGGCCACAGGAGCCGGCGCAGACGGTGAGGTTCCCCGTCAGCGCGGCCTCCGAGGAGGCGGCGAACGCGGCCGCCTCCTCGTGCCGGGTGATCATCCAGTCCACGCCGTCGACCTCGCGGATGGCGTCAGTGACGCCGTTGAGCGAGTCGCCGGGTAGTCCGTAGACCCGCCGGACCCCCGAGGCGCTGAGCGTGTCGATGATGTGTCGAGCGACCGTGGTACGTGCCATGCTGCCGACCCTACGACCTCTGCCCGCCTGCGGACACCGATCGAGGAACGCGCGTCACGAGCCGGGCGGGCCCGTCGGAGTGGGTGCGGTCGCGGTGGTGGCGTCGTCGTCGACCTCGGCGCCGGGTGCCGCGCCCTCCGTTTGTCCCTCCTCCACGAGGGAGCCGTCGTCCCACACGGCCTCGCCGCGCGCGATCATGCCGGCCTCGGTGCTGAGGGTGACCTGGGGGAGGAAGAACGCGAACAGAAGGGCGACGGCGAGGACCGGCACCACGAACCAGAGCGCGGGAGCCAACGCATTCGCGTAGGAGTCCACGATTCCCTGGTGCAGCGGCTCGGGGAGGTTCGCCACGAACGCCGGCGTGACGGCGCCCGGGTTCAACCCCGAGGCGATCGCCTGCTCCGGGTTGGCGGCCACCGTGTCAGTGAGATTGTCGATCAGCCGGCCCGTGAACAGCGAGCCGAACCAGGCGGTGCCGATCGCCGCGCCGATCTCACGAAAGTAGTTGTTCGAGCTCGTGGCCACGCCGACCTCGCGCGGATCGACCGCGTTCTGGACCGCCAGCACGATCACCTGCATCACGAGGCCCAGGCCGGCGCCGAAGAACAGCAGCATCGCCATGATCTGCCAGATCGGGGTGGAGCCGGTCATCTGGGTCATCACCGCGACCGTGGCCGTGGTCAGCGCCATGCCGACGATCGGGTAGACGCGGTAGCGGCCCGTTTTGGTGATGGCGATACCGGAGCCGATCGAGGTGGCCATGAGGCCGACCATCATGGGGATCATGAGCAGGCCCGAGCCGGCGGCCGAGGTTCCGGTGGCCATCTGCAGGAAGGTCGGGATGAAGCCGATCGCCGCGAACATCGCCACGCCGAGCACGAACGCGATAGCGGTGGCCACCACGAACACACGACCGGTGAACAGGTGCAGCGGCAGGATCGGCTCCTCGGCGCGGCGCTCGACCAGCACGAGGGCGACGATGCTGGCGATGGTTCCGGCGATCATCGCGATCATGCCCGGCGAGTCCCAGGCCAGCTGGTCGCCGCCGAGGTCGGTGACCAGGACCAGGCCCGCGGTGCCCAGGACCATGAACAGGATGCCGAGGTAGTCCACCTTGGCCGTGCTGCGCTTGGTCGGCAGCTTCATGTACTTCCACGCCAGGACGAACGCGATGATGCCGACCGGCACGTTGATCCAGAAGCACCAGCGCCAGTGGGCGGTGTCCGTGAAGAACCCGCCGAGCAGCGGGCCGGCGACCGCCGAGATGCCGAAGACGGCGCCCATCGGGCCCATGTACTTGCCGCGCTCGGAGGCGGGCACGATGTCGGCGATGATCGCCTGCGACAGGATCATCAGGCCGCCGCCGCCCAGACCCTGGACGCCGCGCCAGGCGACGAGCTCCCAGAAGCCCGCTTCGGTGGCCGGGTCGGTGAAGAAGCCGGCCGAACCGGATCCGATCGACCCGAGGGTGAAGATCGCGATCGCCAGCAGGAAGAGGTTGCGACGGCCGATGAGGTCACCGAACTTGCCGTACAGCGGCATGGTGATGGCCACGGCGAGGATGTAGATCGTGATGATCCATGCCTGGTGCTGGACGCCGTTGAGCTCGCCGACGATGGTCGGCAGGGCCGGGCCCAGGATCGACTGGTCGAGGGAGGCGAGGAACATGCCCGCCATGAGGGCGCCGAAGATGATCCAGACCGAACGCGGGGTGAGCGTGATCGGGTCGTCCCCGACAGGCGCGGGTGGCGCCGTGGAGGTGCTGGTCAAGGAAGTGGCCTTTCATCGGTGAATGCGGTGTGGAGGAGGCCGAAGTAGTGGGCGACCAGCTCCGTGAGGGGGACGTCGGTGAGCCCGGCGCGGGCACTCTGCATGGCCGTCTGGGTGAGGCCGAGCGCGACGCTCAGGCCCACACGGGCCAGATCGCGGTCGGCGACTGATGTGTAGTGCTTGGTGACTGCGGCCTCGAACTCGGCGCCGACCGCCGCCATCGACGTGTGCAGCGCCCCGAACAGGGAGGGATCGCGCTCGAGCGCTTCCCGGACGAGGTCGTCGTCGGCGGAGGCGTCCGGGTCGGTCTCGGACTCGCGGAGGAAGTCCAACATGACGTCGCGAATCCGCAGGACCGGATTGGCGGCGGGCGCGGTGGCCTCGGTTGTGTCGGCGAAGAGTCGGAGCATCAATCGGCGGAAGCGGTCGGCACCGAGGTGGACGACCGCCTCGTCTTTGGAGTCGAAGTAGTTGAAGAACGTCCGGGGCGAGACGTCGGCGCGGGCGGCGATCGCCTCGACGGTCGTGGCGTGGAGGCCTTCCTCGGCGACCAACTGCAGCGCGGCGCGGGCCAGACCGGCACGGGTGCGGGCTTTCTTCGCCTCACGCAGGCCGGTGGGCGTCGGCTCGGCGGAGGGGTCTTTGGTGGTCACCAGACGATGATGCGCCACAAGTTGCAGTCTGTGCAAGTTTGCAGACAGTGCAAAAGCGTGTGCTTCGTCACGCGCCTTCTGGCTGTACCGGAGTTCTGCTCCCGCCAGCCGCATGAGGCCCGCATACCGATCGCATTCCTGCAGGTATCGGCCGAGAAGAGGCCTGCAGGAATGCGACCGGGTTTCACGAAACGCGACGTGGTCTCACGGATCGCGACCTCTTGGTCGAGCGGGATAGGCAGGGCCGGAAGTGGACTGGAGCTTCGCGCCCTGAATGTCGCAATATGGGTGCGCAGGTGCCGCGGAACTGCGCAAAGAGGGTGCGCGAGTCCCCGGGGAGGTCGGACAGGGCGGACCCTACAGAGGAATCGCCTCGACCTCGGTCCCGGCGGCCAGCGAGGTCACGTCGGCCGGGATCTCGACCAGCACGTCAGCGCGGGCCATCGAGGCCACCAGGTGCGAGCCGGGGCCCGAAACGGGCTCGGCGACGGGGATGCCGGCGCCGGAGTCAGGGCCGAGCGCCGCCCGCAGGAACTGGACCTTCCCGGCGGGGGAGGTGACATCGCGCGAGAGCCGGGCCCGCACTGGCTGGACCGGCGACCGGCCCACCGCCTCGAGGATGACCGGCCGCAGCAACACCACGAACGACACCAGCGCGCTCACGGGATTGCCCGGCAGGCACACCACGGGCGTGTCCCGCCACGTCGACATCCCCTGCGGGCCACCGGGCTGCATGGCGATCGGCGCGAACCGGGCTCCGTCGCGTCCCTCGAGCACCTGCCGCACCACCTCGGCGTCGCCCATCGACACCGCGCCCACGGTCACCACCAGGTCCGCGTCGGAGACCGCGGAATCGAGGGCCGCGGTGAACTCGTCGCGGTCGTCGCCGCTGGTCAACGTCGCGGTCACCTCGCAGCCACAGGCCTTGAGCGCGGCCGTCAGGGTCAGCGAGTTGGACTCCCAGATCTGCCCCGGCCCCAGCGGCCGCCCGGGCGCGACCAGTTCCGAACCGGTGGCCACCACACCGACCCGGGGTCGCGGCCGCACGTCCAGCGCCGACTCGCCCAGCGAGGCCGCCGCCGCCAGGTGCCGCGCCCGGAGCTGCACGCCCGCCGGGATCACCACGTCACCGGTGCGGACGTCGTCGCCGGGACTCCGGACGAACTCGCCCCGCGCGCGAGGTGCCCGCACCAGCACCGCCGAGTCGTCGTCCGGGTCCGGCGAGGTGTCCTCCACGGGAACGACACAGTCCGCGCCCTCGGGGACGGGCGCCCCGGTCATGATCTTGCAGGCCTCGTTGTCGTCGACCCCCGGCCCCGGCCCCTGGCCGGCGTGCACCGCCCCCACCACCCGCAACCGCGCGGGCGCGTCGGGGCTCGCCGCGGCCACATCCGCCGACCGCACCGCGTACCCGTCCATCTGCGAGTTCACGAACAACGGCAGGTCCACCGCGGCGCGCAGGTCGCGGGCCAGCACCGAGTCGGGGCACGCCACCAACGGCAGTCGGGTGGACTGCGCGGCGCGGGCCAACATCGGCGCCAGGTGCGTGCGCACGAGGTCGCGGTAGCCGTCGGGGGACGGGCGCGCGGTGTCGCTGTGGGAGGAAGCCATGCCTCCACGGTAACCGCGTTGTACTGTGCCTACGGCCCGCGCGCGGCGGTCCGCGGACGGTGAAGGGTGACAGGTGAGACGTGGCGGAGAAGAAGAACGACGGTAGGACGACGACGACAACGCCAGATACGACGTCCGCCCGCACCGGCCTGTGGTCGGTCCACGGGGACGGCAAGAACATCCGGCCCGGCGAGGTCGTGGCCCCGATGGAGCGGCTGAGCTGGCCGCGCACGATCGGCATCGGCGCGCAGCACGTCGTCTCGATGTTCGGCGCGACGTTCGTGTTCCCCATCATCATGGGGCTCAACCCGCAGCTGGCGATCCTGTTCTCCGGCGTCTGTACGCTGCTGTTCCTCGCGGTGGTCAAGGGGCAGGTGCCCAGCTACCTCGGCACGTCCGTGGCGTTCGTCGGCGCGGTCGCCGCGATCCGGGCGCAGGGCGGCACGAGCGCCGAGGTGACCGGCGCAATGCTCGTGGCCGGCGCGGCGCTGCTGGTGGTGGGCCTGGTGGTGCACTTCGTCGGCGGCCGTGTGGTGACGGCCGTGCTGCCGCCGGTCGTCACAGGCGCCGTGGTGATGCTGCTCGGCTTCAACCTCGCGCCCGTCGTGGCGGAGACGTACTGGCCGCAGGACCAGTGGGTCGCGTTGGCGGTGATGATCGTGCTGATCGGGATGACCGTCGGGCTCAAGGGCTTCGCGGGGCGGATCGCGATCTTCCTCGCGCTGATCTTCGGCTACGTCCTGTCCTGGGTGCTGGACGTACTCACCGGGCCCATCACGTCGTTCAGCGCCACCGCCGGCGAGGTGACCGAGCACCTGCGCGTCGACTGGTCCGGGGTGGCCGACGCGGCCTGGATCGGGCTGCCGCCCATGACCGACGAGGCCGCCGGCGTGGTGGGTATCCACGCGCCCGACTTCTCGCTGGCGTTCGTGCTGCTGGTGGTGCCCGGGGTGATCGCGCTGATCGCCGAGAACGCGGGGCACGTCAAGGCGATCGGCGAGATCACGCGCACCGAGACCGACGGGCTCATGGGGCGCGCGCTGGCCGCTGACGGTGCCGGCACCGTGCTGGCCACCTCGTTCGGCGGGTCGGCCACCACGACGTACGCCGAGAACATCGGCGTGATGGCCGCGACCAAGGTGTACTCCACCGCCGCCTACGTGGTGGCCGCGCTGACCGCGATCGTGCTGGGATGTTCCCCCAAGCTCGGTGCCGTGATCTCCGCGACCCCCGGCGGCGTGCTCGGCGGGATCACGGTGGTGCTCTACGGCATGATCGGCCTGCTCGGCGCCAAGATCTGGAAGGAGAACCGGGTCGACTTCGGCAATCCCCTCAACCTGGTGCCGGTCGCGGCGGGCGTGGTGATCGCAGTGGGTGACACCACGCTGCACATCACGGACTCGTTCCAGCTCGGCGGCATCGCCCTGGGCACTCTCGTCGTGGTGCTGGGTTACCACCTCGGCCGGGTGATCGCGCCGACGCTCCGCGCGCAGGCCGAGCGGGACGAGATCCACGAGATGACCCTGCTCGGGCCCAACCCGGAGGTCGAGGATCCGGGTCCGGCCTAGACTGGCCGCAGCGACCGAAGATTGGAGGTGTCGCCGTGGCAGATTCCGAGATCGGAACGCGCTCACCGCGCCCCGCCACGCCGCTGCTCGTCGACTCGTTCGGACGAGTGGCCCGGGACCTCCGGGTCTCCCTCACCGAGAAGTGTTCGCTCCGTTGCACCTATTGCATGCCGGAGGAGGGGCTGCCGCCGATCCCCGATGAGGCGAGGATGACCACCGAGGAGGTCATCCGGTTGGTGGCCCTGGCGCACCGCGAGCTGGGCGTCCACGAGGTGCGGTTCACCGGCGGCGAGCCGCTCATGCGGCAGGACCTCGAGCGGATCATCGCCGGCACGCGCGCCGAGTGCCCGGACCTGCCGATCGCCATGACCAGCAACGGGGTGGGTCTCGAACACCGCATCGACGGGCTCGTCGACGCCGGGCTGGACCGCATCAACATCTCGCTGGACACCGTCAACCGGGCCGAGTTCGCCGCGCTGACCCGGCGCGACAGGCTGCCGTCGGTGTTGCGCGGCGTGCGCGCGGCGGTGGCCGCGGGCCTCGACCCGGTCAAGGTCAACGCCGTGCCCATGCGGGCCACGCTGCACGGGGCGCCCGACCTGCTGGAGTGGGCGCTCGCCGAGGGTGTCCAACTGCGCTTCATCGAGGAGATGCCGCTCGACGCGGACAACACCTGGTCGCGGGTGGAGATGGTCACCGCTCAGGAGGTGCTCGACTCGCTGTCGACCCGGTACGAGCTGATCCCCGCGGGTCGCGACGACCCGTCGGCGCCGGCCGAACTGTGGGAGGTGGCCGGGCACACTGCGGGTGGGCGGCCCGCGACGGTCGGTGTGATCGCCACGGTCACCCGGAACTTCTGCGCCGCCTGCGACCGCACCCGCCTCACCGCCGAGGGCACGGTCCGGTCGTGCCTGTTCAGCGACGACGAGACGGACGTGCTCGGGGTCCTGCGCTCCGGGGCGCCGGACCGCGAGGTCGCCGACGCATGGCGCGGTGCGATGTGGGGCAAGCAGGCCGGTCACGGGATCGGCGGCACGGCGTTCCACCGGCCGCGGCGGTCGATGGGAGCCATCGGTGGGTGACGTGTCAGAGTCAGGCGATAACATCGGCGATGTGAGCAGTAATCCGAGAGTGATCACCGTGGGTTATTACGCCGCGGCGGAAGACGCGGCAGGCACGGCCCGCGAACGGCTGCACACGCACGCCGCCACCGTCGGCGAGCTGGCCCGCGAGGTCTGCGAGCGCCACGGCGAGCCGTTGGCGAGCATCGTCACCGTGTCCTCCTTCCTGGTCGGCGAGGAGACCACCCGGGACCCGCACGCCTCGATCGCCGGTGTCTCGGAGGTCGACGTACTGCCGCCGTTCGCCGGGGGCTGACTCGTGCGCCAGCGCCCGGTCCTCGCCGTCCTGACCGCAGTTCTCGCCTGCTCGGGGGCCGCGGCCTGTGCGAGTGAGGAAGTCGAGGAGGAGGCCGTCACCATAGGCGTGGCGGCCGCACCGTCGCTGTCGGCGGCGTTCACGGAGATCATCAGCGTCTTCGAGGCCGACAATCCCGGGGTGCGGGTCAGCATCGAGCTGGGCAAGTCAGGCGAGATCGCGAAGAGCCTCGGCTCGCGGTCGGACATCAACGTGTTCGCCTCCGCGAGCGAGGAGGCGATGCAGAGGGTCGTGGCGGAGGGGGCGGCGGTGGACCCGCGCGTCTTCGCACGCAATCACGTGGTGTTGGCGGTGCCGTCGGGCAACCCCAAGGACGTCTCCGGCCTGGAGGATCTCGACCGGGAGGGCCTGCGGGTGGGGCTCTGCGATGTGGAGGTGCCCTGTGGCCAGGCCGCCGACACCCTATTGACGGCGGCGGGGGAGGACCCGGTCGACGTCGAACGGATCGCCGGGTCCCGGGCGCTCGCCGCCCAGCTCGCGGACAACGACGCCGACGTGGGGATCATCTACCGGACCGACGTGGCCAGCTCGCACGGTTGGGTCGAGGAGGTGGACGTCGACCCGCGGGACCGCGAACTCCAGCAGGCCTCCGGCACGACCAGCTATGTTCTGGCCCGGGTGCCCGGCGGCGAGGACGGCCCGTCCTCCGAGGCGAAGGCGGCCGCGTCGGACAGATTCGTCGAGTTGGTGCTCTCCAGCCGCGGACGCAGCGCGCTCCTCAACTCGGGGCTTGAGGCGGTCTCCGGCTGAGCCGGTATCAACGAGAACTTAGACTGGGGGCCCATGAGCACCGCTGAACCGCAGGCCGGGTCTCGGCGTAGGGGATCGTGGCACCGGCGGGCGACCCGGCCGGTCCAGTTGTGGATGATCGCCCTGGTGATCCTGGGCGTGGTCCACCGCTGGGTTCCGGCCTCCACATGGGTGCTCGTCCACATGTTCACGCTGGGGCTGATCACCAACTCGATCCTCGTGTGGGGGCAACACTTCACCGAGACACTGCTGCACCGGCGATCCCCGGAGAGTGCCCGAGGTGTGCAGGTGCGCCGGATCATGGTGCTCAACGCCGGTGTCGTGGTGCTGGTGGTGGGCATGATCGCCGCGTTCCCGGTGGCGATCATCGCGGGCGCGGCTGTCGTCGGCGGGGCGGTGTGCTGGTACATCGTGGACCTGGTCCGGCAGATCCGGGCCGCCGCCCCGTCCCGCTTCCGGCCCATCGTGAAGTACTACGCCATCGCGGCGGCGTTCCTTCCCGCGGGAGCGGTGGCCGGCGCGTTCATGGGGGTCGGCGTCCCCGCGGAGTGGTCCGTCCGGCTGCACGCGTTCCACCTCGCGGTCAATGTGCTGGGCTTCGTCGGCATCACCGTGCTCACCACCCTGGTGACCTTCTGGGCGACCGTCCTGCGGGCGCCGATGGCGGAGGGGCAGGACACGGCGGCCACGCAGTCGCTCGTCGTGCTGTCGGTCTCCGTCGTCGCGGTGGCCGCGGCCTCGTTGGCCGGCGCGTGGATCGTCACGGCCGCGGCGATGGTCGTGTACCTGGGGGCCGTCCTCTGGCACCTCTACTATCTCGCCCGCATGGCGCGCCGGACGCCGCCGCGGGAGTTCGCGTCGATGAGCATCGGCTGCGGCCTGATCTGGTTCCCGGTCGCGGTGGGCTGGGCGGCCCTACTGGTCGCGGCGGACCGTGTCGAGGACCTCGGCGCCGTGACCGTGCCACTCCTGGCCGGGGCGGCCGCCCAGATCCTGTTCGGGGCGATGAGCTTCCTCATGCCCACCGTGATGCGAGGCGGTCCCGCCGCGGTGCGGGCCGGCATGATCGAGATGAACCGCCTGGCCGTGTTCCGGCTGGTGCTGGTCAACGCCGGCCTGCTCGTGTTCCTCGCCCCCGGCGGAACGAGCTGGACCCGGGTCGTGGGCTCGTCCCTGACGTTCCTGGGCTTCGTCCTGTTCCTCCCGGTGATGATCCGCGCGGTCCGCGCCCAGTTGCGGGTCATCCGCGAGACCGCGGCGGCGCGCGAGGCGGGGGAGAAGCCCGCCCGGGTCAGCGCGGACACGCCCCGGCCGCCGATCGCGCCGGGGAAGCAGCGCAATTTGACCGGCGCGTTGGCCGCGGTCCTGGTCGTGGTGCTCGCCACGGGGGCCGCCCTCGCCGTCGACCCCTCCTCGCCGCTGCGCCGCGGCGGCGAGGCCGTCGCCGTGACCCCCACCGGCAACACCACGTCCGTCGAGGTCGCCGCGGACGGCATGCGGTTCTTCCCCGACACCGTGACGATCCCCGCCGGGGACCGGCTGGAGATCACCCTCACCAACCGCGACGAGACCAACATCCACGACCTGTACCTGACCAACGGCGCCGACTCGGGCCGGGTCGGCCCGGGCGAGACCGTCACGTTCGACGCCGGGGTGATCGGCCGCTCGCTCGAGGGCTGGTGCACGATCGCCGGGCACAAGGCGATGGGTATGACCTTCAGCGTGCTGGTCGAAGGCGGCTCTGGCGCTGGCTCCGGCACCCTCGAAGATTTCGGCGCCCCCTCGTGGCCCGGCTCCGTCCCCGGTGACCGCACCACGCACGGCGGCGCCCCGACCTCGGCGATCGACGTGATGGCGCCGCCGTCGGACGACTTCGCGACCCGCGACCCCGTGCTGGCCGCCGCGCCGCCCGGGCGCGTCCACCGCGTCACGCTCACCGTCGAGGAGACGACCGACGAGCTCGCCCCCGGGGTGGTGCGTCCCGTGTGGACCTACAACGGCGGGCTACCGGCGCCGACGCTGCGGGGCAGGGTCGGCGACGAGTTCGTGGTGACGCTGCGCAACGAGGGCACGATGGGGCACTCGATCGACTTCCACGCCGGCGACGTGAGTCCCGACGAGGTGATGCGCACGATCCCGCCCGGGGAGGAACTCGAGTACCGGTTCACCGTCAACCGCGCCGGTGCCTGGCTCTACCACTGCGCCAGCATGCCGATGACCGGACACGTCGCCGCGGGGCTGTTCGGCGCGCTCATCGTGGACCCGCCGGATCTGCCGCCGGTCGACCGTGAGTACGTGCTGGTGCAGTCCGAGTCGTACCTCGGCGGGCCGGACGAGCCGTTCGACATGGACAAGATCGCCGCCCGGCAACCGGATCTGGTGATGTTCAACGGGCACGCAACCCAGTACCGCCGTGACCCGCTCACCGCGCGCGTCGGCGAGACGGTGCGGATCTGGGTGGTGGTGGCCGGGCCGAGCGACGGTACGAGCTTCCACGTGGTGGGCTCGCAGTTCGACACCGTCTACAAAGAGGGCGGTTACCTGCTGCGTGAGGGCCGCGACGCGTTCGGCGGCGGCAGCGGCGGGGCGCAGGCGCTGGACCTCTCGCCCGCGCAGGGCGGGTTCGTGGAGATGACCTTCGTCGAGCCGGGCCGGTACACGTTCGTCGACCATTCGTTCGCCGACGCCGAGAAGGGTGCGACGGGCTTCATCGACGTCACCGGCTGACCCGACAGCGGCATCCGCGCTCGCGACTGCGCGGCGGCAGCATCGATAAGTGGGTTTCGCACGTCGGCACTCGGGCAATGCGTGCGGAAGTCTCTGCGCGATGGGTGACCCGGGAGTCTCGTGCGCGGGGAATAAGCGGGCAGACCCATCGGTTAATGTAGGTGATACATCATCAAAAATCGCAGTCGTCCGTAACGCAGGAGTTGTCATGCCCGTCTTCGTCCAGAACCCCGATCCGCGCAGCCTCGTCGAACGCCCCGCCGACCGACTGTTGCCCGCCGATGCCCGCATGGGCGCCGTGGAACTCCTGGTCCGCGACCTCGACGCGATGATCGCCTTCTACTCCCGCGGCGTGACCCTGGACGTGCTCGAGCAGTCGGGTGAGACCGCGGAGCTCGGCCGGGGCGGACAGCCGCTCGTGCGCCTACGCCGCGTCCGCGATCTGCCGCCGCGGCGACCCGGGGAGGCGGGGCTGTTCCACACCGCCGTGCTCTTCGAGGACCGTCAGTCGCTCGCGTTCGCCGCGGCGTCGGTGGCACGACTCGCACCGCAGTCGTTCACCGGTAGTTCCGACCATCTCTACAGTGAGGCCTTCTACTTCGACGACCCCGAGGGCAACGGCGTCGAGCTGTACGTGGACCGCCCCCGGGAGACCTGGCAGCGCGACGGCAACGGCCTGCTCCAGACCGCGACCAACGCCCTGGACCCCAACGCGTTTCTGCGCGCCCATCTCCCGCAACGGCCGGTCGCGCCGCCGCCGGCCACGCTCGGGCACGTCCACCTGCAGGTCGGTGACATCGGCGTGGCCCGCGACTTCTACGTGGACGCCCTCGGGTTCGAGGTCATGAGTGACCTCGGGACTGCGCTGTTCATCGCGGCCGGCGGGTACCACCACCATGTTGCCGTCAATACCTGGGGCACCGCGGGAGCCGGGCCCCGCGCCGCCGCCCTGGGTCTGGGGCAGGTGAACATCGACCTGCCCGATGACGACGACGTCGCCGCGCTGCAGCAGCGACTGGTCGATCATCGAATCGAGGTGCGGCACGACGGTCGCACACTGCGTTTCGACGACCCGTGGGGCACCCTCATCCAGGTCGCCCCCGCGGGTGCCTGATCTCGAACCGGCCCCGGGGCGGGCGTTCTGACCTAGCTTCAGGGAGGACTGACCCGGCGCCCGGCCGGTCGGCGGCGCAGAGAGGTGATGTCGGGTGAACAGCCAGCGACGTGGTGTCAGGGAAATCGTGAGTGGCAGAACACGGGTGACGGTGGTACTCGCGGCGATCGTGAGCACCCTCGCGCTCGCGCTGTCCATGCTGCTGTCCGGGGCGGGGACCGCCTCGGCGCAGGAGACGGGGGAGCCGGCTCCCACACCGGGCATATTCGAGTTCTCCGCCGACGGGATCACGTGGTCTGAGGATCCGAGCGCCGTGCTGCCGCCGTTCAGCGGGGGGAACCTCTCCCCGGGCGCGGTGGTTGAACGCCACTACTACGTCCGCAACGCCGACTCGGTGCCCGGGACGTTCGAGACATTCATCGGTGACTGGTCCTCGTCCGCCAACTCGCTGTTCACCGTCCAGTCGGACTTCGGGGACGATGTCGGCGTGCGCTACACGTACTACGGGGAGGACTTCCTCGAGCACACCTACGGCCCGGCGGTCGAGGTGGGCACCGTGCTGAACTCGGTGGAACTGGCACCGCGGGAGCAGGTGCGGATCGTCGACAGCGTGGGGCTGCATCCCGATGCGGGCAGGGAGACCCAGGGGGCGCGTGTCCAGACGGCCATCGAGTGGCGGCTCACCGTGCCGGAGCCGCAGCCCGAGCCGGAGCCGGAGCCCGGCGAGTGCGAAGGCGGGATCCCCGTGAGCGGCCTGTTCAGTGCCGCGGGCAGTACGGGCGGCGAGTCGACCGGCAGCATGGCCGGCAGCGCGGCCGGGTCCACCGGCTCGGCCTCGCTGGACGGCGGGTGCACGGCCGAGTCGTGACCGCGGGGTGGTGACCGGGCGTGGCCGACGGTCAGCGGCGCAGGCGCGACGCCACTGACCGGATCATCCAGGCGAACGTGCCGGTCCACGCCGTGACCGCGACCCACATCCAGGCCTGACCGATCCAGGCGACGATGGGCAGCTGATCGGCGCGACCGAGGTACATTCCCGCCACTGCGTACATGCCCAGCGGGAAGACGATCGACCACCAGGTGGGCTCGAAGCGAAATGGCACGCCGCGCACGCGGTGCCGCCAGTAGCCGACCGCCACGAGGACGGGGATGAGCCAGGTGGCGAAGCACCAGAAGACCACCACGAGGCCGGCGACCAGGCCGCGTACGGCGTCGACCATCGGCGCGCTGGACATCTCCACGATGCGTGCCCCCGCGACCACGGTGATGGCCACCGCGCCCATCGACACCCAGTACGGCGGGTCGAGTTCCCGCGGGTCGAACGGGTAGACCATGAGCCGCAGCGACACGTAGACAGCGCAGGCCACGTAGAGGACGACGCCGACCGACCACGCGGCTACCGCGAGGATCGCGAGCGCGTCGCGGCCGGCCTCGAAGTGGGGTTCCAGGGTGGCCGCGCCGACCGCCACGGACTGGGCGGCCACCACCCAGATGAACCAGGTGCCGTTCGCCTCCGTCAGCACGGACCGCTCCGTGCGGGCCAGGACGGCGACCCAGGGGACGGAGTAGCCGAGGATCAGCCAGGCGAGGGTGGCGACGACCAGCAGGACCGCCGCCACGCCGAAGAGACCGTGGCCGGCGAGCCCGGCCGCGAGGACGTTGGTCCCGGCCACGAAGGTGAAGAACAGGAAGGCCTGGCGGGAGTCGTGGAGGTCGGCCGCGACCTCGGTGCGATAGGCGAGCAACCGCCACAGATTGAGTACGACGAGGACGACGTACTCGACCGCCGTGAGGACGAGCAGGATCAGGGACAGGGTGTGCCACCCGCGCAGATCCGCCCCGATCGCGACGATGCCCGTCGCCATGACCAGCGCGAAGTAGCCGGGGGACAGCCGCTCGGGGGTCGGGAGGCGGCGGCCGGGCGATGTCCTAGTGGCGTGCGGCACGGCTCGAACCCGACCGGGCACGGCCCTCGCCGACCTGTCGGCTCACGTCGCCGACGTCCTCGCGCATCCAGCCGCGGCGGTAGGGGCGGTTGCCGAACTGGCCCGACGGACGCGAGCGGTACACGACATAGGGCCGCCACAGGTACCCGACGGGCGCGGAGAACACGTGCACCAGACGGGTGAACGGCCAGATCGCGAACAGTAGGAACGCCAGGATCGCGTGGGCCTTGAACGTGAAGGGCGCGTCGGTCATGAGTACGGGGTCCGGGTGCAGCCAGAAGATGCCGCGGAACCAGACGGCCAGGTCGGCGCGGTAGTTGTAGCTGCTGAGAATGTTGCCGACGACCGTGTTGGCCAGTCCGAAGAGGATCGTCACGGTGAGGAAGAAGTACATCAGCTTGTCGTTGGCGGTGGTCGCGGAGAAGACGGGCCCCACCGTGCGACGACGGTAGATGAGGATCGCCAGTCCGACGAGCGTGCAGAACCCGGCGACGACCCCCAGCGACACCGCCATCCAGTGGTAGCCGGTCTCGGTGATGCCGATCGCGTGCGTCCACGATTCCGGGATCACCAGCCCGATGAAGTGGCCCGCGACCACGGCCAGGATGCCGAAGTGGAACAGGGGGCTCCCCCACCGCAACAGGCGGGACTCATAGAGCTGGCTCGAGCGGGTTGTCCACCCGAACTTGTCGTAGCGGTACCGCCACCAGTGGCCGACCACGAAGATCGCCAGGCACACGTACGGCAGGACCACCCACAGGACGATGTCCAGGATCGTCGCGTCGACTGTGGTCGTCTCGGTCATGGCCGGGCCCCGCTTTCCAGGTAGGACGAGGAGGTGAACGCTTCGAGCCCGACCTCTTCGTCGGGCGGCCCCTGGGCGACGAGTCGGCGGACGGCATCGCGGTCGTCGCCGCCGATCGGCGGGAGCGTGCCCGAGACCGCCTCGAGGGCGCCGGCCCAGGCGGACCCCCGGTCGGTCAGGGAGATCCGGAGCAACTCCAGACCGGGGCGGTGCTGGACGAGCAGAGCCCGGCACCGGTCGAGATCGTGCTGGGCCCCGAACTCGAGGAGCACGCCCAGGTGGTCGGGCAGTTCCGCGGCGTCCAACCGGGCGCCGGCCGACTTGTAGGCCTCGACGAACTCCACCAGCGCCGTGCCGCGCTTGCGGGTGTCGCCGTAGCGGAAGTAGGTCAGGTACAGGCAGCAGCGACGACGCAGGTCGAACGTCTCGACGTACTCCTCCTGCGTCTCACCCAGCGGCGTCGACTCGAGGTGGTCGACCAGGCCGAGCAGCGGCCGTGCGACGTCCCCCCGGTCGTCGACCAGTTCGCGGATGAGCGGCAGCCGCTCGAGGAGCTCGGGGGTCGGGTAGTCCAACAGGAGCGAGACAGCCTGATAGAGCGAGCGGTCCTCCGGCGCCCCGCGGCCGACGGCCGGGGAGGAGCCGGGCATCACCGCCCTGCGGACCCGGGAGAACAGATCGGTACCGAAGCCGGTACCGGCGAGGAACTGCGACGCCACGGCTCAGCCCTTCCTTCCCGGGAAGAGGCCGCCGGTACCGAGGCCGTCCCAGTTGAGCAGGTTGACCCGCCGACCCTTGTCCGCGGGGGAGGCGATGGTGTCCGAGGTCTGGCGTTGCTTCAACGCGTGGAAACTCTCCACCGCGATGGGTAGCGCCTGGTCGCCCGAGCCCTCACCGAACGGGCCGGAATCGCCCATCATCCCGGGGCCGCCGTCGTAGTCGAGGCTGCAGTCGGTGACCAGCTCCTCGAGGGAATGCGCCTGCTCCTGGTGGGCGGTGGGGATGACGTACCGCTCGTCGTAGTGGGCCAGGGCCAGGAGGCGGTACATGTCGTACACGTCCTCCTCGCTCATGCCCACGGCCTCACAGATCTCGCCCCGCGGCTCGCGGCCGAGGTTGATGTCGCGCATGTAGGTGCGCATCGCGGCGAGTCGGTTGAGCACCGTCTGGATGGTGTCGACGTCCCCGGCGGTGAACAGCTCGGCGAGGTACTCCATGGGAATTCGCATCGTGTCGATCGCGCCGAACAGCGTGTCGGAGTCCTCCCCGTCGCCGCCGTCCGCGGCGACGCGGTCGACGATGGGCGACAGCGGCGGGACGTACCAGACCATCGGCATGGTCCGGTACTCCGGATGCAGCGGCAGGGCCACCTCGAACCGCGAGATGAGCTGCCAGATCGGTGAGCGCTGCGCGCCCTCGATCCAGTCCTCCGGGATGCCCGCCTCGCGGGCGGCCTCGATGACCTCGGGGTCGTTCGGGTCGAGGAAGCACTCGCGCTGGGCGGCCAGCAGGTCGTGCTCGTCCGGCACCGACGCCGCCGCGAGCACCCTGTCCGCGTCGTAGAGAACCAGGCCGATGTAGCGCAGCCGGCCGACGCAGGTCTCCGAGCACACGGTGGGGATGCCCACCTCGACGCGCGGGAAGCAGAACGTACATTTCTCGGCCTTGCCCGTGCGGTGGTTGAAGTACACCTTCTTGTACGGGCAGCCGGTCACGCACTGGCGCCAGCCGCGGCAGCGGTCCTGGTCCACCAGCACGATGCCGTCCTCGACGCGCTTGTACATCGCGCCGGACGGGCAGGAGGACACGCACGACGGGTTGAGGCAGTGCTCGCAGATCCGCGGCAGGTAGAACATGAAGGTCTCTTCGAACTCGGCCTTGATGTCCTCGCCCACCTTGGCCAGGATCGGGTCGTCCTTCATGTGGGTCGGCGACCCGCCCAGGTCGTCGTCCCAGTTGGCCGACCACGAGATCTTCATCGGCTCGCCGCTGATGAGCGAGTAGGGTCGCGCGACCGGGGTGTGCTCCTGGAGCGGGGACGAGACCAGCATGTCGTAGTCGTAGGTCCACGGCTCGTAGTAGTCGTCCAGCGACGGCATGGTGGGGCTCGAGAAGATCTCCAGCAGCTTCTTCATCCGCCCGCCGGCCTTGAGGCGCAGCCTGCCGCCCCGGCCCAGCTCCCAGCCGCCCTTCCACCGCTCCTGGTCCTCGTACGTCCGCGGATAGCCGAGACCGGGGCGGGTCTCGACGTTGTTCCACCACACGTACTCGGTGCCGGACCGGTTAGTCCAGGCCTGCTTACAGGTCACCGAACACGTGTGGCACCCGATGCATTTGTCCAGGTTCATCACCATGGACATCTGGGCCATGACGCGCATCAGTACTGCACCTCCTGCGAGCGACGGCGGATGACCGTCACCTCGTCGCGCTGGTTTCCGGTGGGGCCGATGTAGTTCCACGCGTAGTTGAAGTGGGCGTACCCGCCGATGAGATGGCTGGGTTTGATGAGGATCCGCGTGGCCGAGTTGTGGATGCCGCCGCGCTTACCGGAGGCCTCCGCGATCGGCACGTCGACCGTGCGGTCCTGGGCGTGGTGCATGTAGACGGTGCCGGACGGCATCCGGTGGGAGACGACGGCGCGGGCGACGACGACGCCGTTACGGTTGACCGCCTCCACCCAGTCGTTGTCGACCACCCCTATCAGCTCGGCGTCCTCCCTGCTCATCCAGATGGTCGGCCCACCGCGGGACAGGCTGAGCATGAGGAGGTTGTCCTGGTACTCCGAGTGGATGGACCACTTGTTGTGCGGGGTGAGGTAGCGGACCGTCAGTGCGGCGCCGGCGCCACCGGATCCGTCGGTGCTGCCGAGCACCGGCTCGCCGTACAGCTCGTGCATGTTGAGCGGCGGGCGGTAGACGGGGAGCTGCTCGCCCACCTCGGCCATCCAGTCGTGGTCCATGAAGAACTGCATGCGGCCGGTGAGCGTGTGCCACGGCTTGAGCCGCTCGACGTTGATGACGAACGCGCTGTATCGGCGGCCGCCGTGCTCCGAGCCGGACCACTCCGGGGAGGTGATGACCGGCTGCGGTCGGGACTGGGTGTCGGCGAAGGTGATGCGCTTGCCGGACTCACCGCGGGACAGATCGGCGAGCTCCCGGCCGGTGCGTGCCTCGAGCTGCTCGAAACCCTGGGTCGCGAGTCGCCCGTTGGTGGTACCGGACAGGGTGAGGATGGCCTCGCACATGCGGATGTCGGTGTCCAGGCGCGGGCGGCCCCGGCCGGCGCCCGTGCGGGTCTCGCCGTTGGCCTTGAGCAGGACGCCGATCTCCTCGTCCGGCTTGAGCAGCAATCCCTTGACCGGCATCCCCGCCTTCTCGGCGAGCGGCCCGAGGGAGCCGAACTTCTCGCCGATCAGCCGGTAGTCGCGTTCGACAGTGACGATCTTGGGGAAGTTCCGCCCCGGCACCGGCTCACACGAGCCGTCCTTCCAGTCGGACACCGTGCCGCCCGGGTTGGCCAGGGCGTCCGGGGTGTCGTGTGCCAACGGGACCGCCACGACGTCGGTGCGGGTGTCGAGGTGCCCGTGGCTCAACTCCGACACCTTCTCGGCGAGCAGCCGGAAGGTGTCGAAGTCCGTCCGGGTCTCCCACGGCGGGTCGATGGCGGCGTTGAACGAGTGCACGAACGGGTGCATGTCAGTCGAGGACAGGTCGTGCTTCTCATACCAGGTGGCCGCCGGGAACACGAGGTCTGAGAAAAGCGTGGTGGAGGTCATCCGGAAGTCGAGCGTGGCGAGCAGGTCGAGCTTGCCGTCCTCCGCGTCCTCGCGCCACACCATGTCCCGACCCCGGTGCCCCTCCGGGGCCTGGTCGGCGCGCAGTGACGAGTCGGTGCCCAGCAGGTGCTGGAGGAAGTACTCGTCACCCTTGGCCGACGAACCGAGCAGGTTCGAGCGCCACACGGTGAGGACCTTGGGGGAGTTGCCGGGGCCGTCCGGGTCCTCGGCGGCGAAGCGCATCGACCCGTCCTTGATCCGGCCCACCACGTGCTCGGCCGCGGACACGCCCGCCTCGGCGACCTCGTCCCCCAGGTCGAGCGGGTTGGCCGAGAAGGTCGGGAAGGAGGGCATCCAGCCCAGTCGCGCCGACATCGCCACCAGATCCGGGGTGCTCATCCCGGCGAAGCGGTTCTCGCCGGTCGGGGAGGCGAGGGTGTCCGCGCCGTACGCGTCGTACTTCCACTGCCCGGTGTGCAGGTAGAAGAACGCGGTGGCGATCATCTGCCGCGGTGGCCGGGACCAGTCCAGACCCATCGCCACCTGCTGGAACCCGGTCAGCGGGCGGACCTTCTCCTGGCCCACGTAGTGCGCCCAGCCGCCGCCGTTGACGCCCTGCGTGCCCGTGAGGATCGTCAGCGCGAGGAACGCCCGGTAGATGAGGTCGGAGTGGAACCAGTGGTTGGTACCCGCCCCCATGAGGATCATCGAGCGCCCACCGGACTCCAGCGCGTTGCGGGCGAACTCCCGCCCGATCCGCTCGGCCTGCGCGGCCGGGACGCCGGTGTGCTCCTCCTGCCAGGCCGGTGTGTACGGCTGCGGGTCGTCGTACCCGGTCGGCCAATCGCCCGGCAGCCCCTCCCGGCCCACGCCGAACTGCGCCATCATCAGATCGAGGACGGTCGTGACGCGAAGTTCCGTGGGGTTGTCGTCGTCGTCGCGGCCCCTGATGGTCCGGTAGGGCACCCCACGGGTGATGGTGCCGGCGTCGCCGCGCGTGGTGTCGAAGCGCGGCAACGTGACCTCGGCGGTTCCCTCGAGCGTGTCCAGCAGGGACAGTGCCGGGTCGACCTCGCCGAGATCCAGGTTCCAGTCGCCCGCGCCCTGCTCGCCGAACCGGTGGCCCAGCGTGCCGTTCGGGACGACCGGCCGACCCGTGACCGCGTCGAGCAGGACGGTCTTGTTGGCCGCGTTCTCGCCCGGATCCTCCGCGAGCACGCCCGCACCGACCATGTCCGCGGTGACGAACTTGTGCGGCAGAACCGACCCGTCGGAGCGCGTGCGCAGCGTGACCAGGAACGGCAGGTCCGTGTACTGCTTGGCGTAGCGCTCGAACTCGGGCGTGCCCCGGCGGGCGTAGAACTCGGTGAGCACCACGTGGACCATCGCCATGGCCAGCGCGCCGTCGGTGCCCGGGTGCGGGTGCAGCCACTCGTCGGCGAACTTGGTGTTGTCCGCGTAGTCGGGCGAGACCACCACGACCTTCTGGCCCTTGTACCGGGCCTCGGTCATGAAGTGGGCGTCCGGGGTGCGGGTGACCGGGACGTTGGAACCCCACATCACGAGGTAGGAGGAGTTGAACCAGTCGGCGGACTCGGGGACGTCGGTCTGGTCGCCGAACACCTGCGGTGAGGCCACCGGCAGGTCGGCGTACCAGTCGTAGAACGAGAGCATGGAGCCGCCGAACAACTCGATGAACCGCGAGCCCGCCCCGAACGAGGCCATGGACATCGCCGGGATCGGGGAGAAGCCCGCGACCCGGTCCGGGCCGGCGGTCTTCGCGGTGTACACGTGGGCGGCGGCTGCGATCTCGACGGCGTCCTCCCAGCGGCAGCGGACCAGGCCGCCCTTGCCGCGGGCACGCTTGTACCAGGCGGTCTTGGCGGTGTCGGAGACGATCGACCCCCAGGCGTCCACCGGGTCGGCGTGCTCGGCGCGCGCCGCCCGCCACAGCTCGAGCAGGCGACCGCGGATGTACGGGTAGCGCACCCGCGTGGGCGAGTAGGTGTACCAGGAGAAGGCGGCACCGCGCGGGCAGCCGCGGGGCTCGTATCCCGGCATGTCGTCACCGATGTCCGGGTAGTCGGTCTGCTGCGCCTCCCAGGTGATGATCCCCTCCTTGACGTACACCTTCCACGAGCACGAGCCCGTGCAGTTGACGCCGTGCGTGGAGCGGACCACCTTGTCGTGGCTCCAGCGGTCGCGGTAGAACACGTCCGCTTCGCGGCCGCCCTCGATCGTCACGGTGCGCAGATCGTCGGAGGCCGTGCCGCGGCGGAAGAACCGGCCGGCCTTGAGGATGGCCTCGGAGGCGGGGCCGTCCAGGCGGGGGTCTGTGCTGGTCATGCCGGAGTCCTTTCCGTGGCGGTGGACGCGCTGCGACTGTTGCGGAGGAACCACAGCCAGGTGAGCGCCGCGGTGATGACCGAGAGGGCGAACAGCAGCAGCAGGCCGGTGCGGTAGTTGCTGTCGGCGGTCCAGAAGTAGCCGAGCAGGAGCGGCGGGACGAACCCGCCGAGCCCGCCAACGGCGCCGACGATGCCCGTGACCGACCCGACCGAGGACGGCTCGACCAGTTCGGCGACCAGGGCGAACACCGCGCCGGAGGCGACGCCCAGCGAGGCGGCCATGACGAGGAACACGGCCGTGCCCACCGGGTAGAAGCTGCCGTCGTCGATCCCGATCAGGGGCATGCGCTCGGACGCGGCCGCGGCCATGAGGCCGGTGACGACGTAGCTGATGACCAGGACCCACCCGCCGTCGAACCGGTCCGCCAGCGCACCGCCGAGGGGGCGGCACGCCACGGCGACCACCACGAAGATCGCGGTGCGCAGCGCGGCGTCCTCGATGTCCAGTTCGTAGAAGTTGTGCAGGTAGGTCGGCAGGTACACCGAGAACGCCACGAACCCGCCGAAGCCCATCGCGTACATCCACGACAGTTTGAGCGTGACGGGCCGGGCGAGCGTCCTGGCGGCCTTGACCACCCAGTTGCCCTGGGCCGGTGCCCAGGCCGGTGAGTTCTGCAGCAGCATCCGGGCTGTCACGGCGTAGATCGCCAGCAGGACCGCCACCAGGATGAACGGGGCCTGGTCGCCGAAGGCGTCGCGGAGCCGCAGGGTGGTGAACGCCGCGACGGCGGTGCCGCCCATGCCGGCGCCGAAGATGCCGATCGCCGTGCCGCGCCGGTTCGGCGGGAACCACGAGTTGACGGTGGGGACGCCCACCGCGAAGGAGGTGCCGCCGATGCCGAGGAAGAAGCCGCCGATGAGTAGGACGATCAGGCTGTTGTCGACGAAGCCGACGAAGAGCGTGGGGATGATCGTCAACGCCGCGATGAGCGGGAACATCGTGCGGCCGCCGAGCCGGTCGGTCAGCGCGCCCACCGGGATCCGGCCGAGCGATCCCACCACCACGGGCAGCGCCACCACCAGGGACTGCTGGAACGAGGAGAGCCCCAGGTCTTCTTTGTAGGTGGCGCCGAGGGGGCCCATGAGCGCCCACGCCCAGAAGGTGAGCAGGAACCCGGCGAAGCACAGGGCCAGGGCGAGGTTGGCCTTCTTGGGATCGATGGCGGGCGCGGCGGAGGGGTCGGTGGTCACGGGGTCGGAGCCTGAGGACACGGGTGGTCCTTTCACGTCAGAGTCTCGAGGGTCGGGCACGGACGACAGGCGAACGGGCCCGAATCCCGAGTGTGCGACAGCCCGTCACCGCGCCGTGGGCGGTTCGACGAATGTGGCGGGCTTCGTTACCGGACAAATATTCGCCGCAGCAATGTTTTCAGCGTCAACAGGGACTGGCTCAGACGAGCCAGTCGTTGGGGGCGAACAGCTCGGCGTGGAGCCGCTCCTTCGGGACGCCGGCCGCGAGGAAGGCCGGCCGTACCGCCTGCAGGAACCCGGCGGAGCCGCACAGGAACACGTGCGCGTCGGCGGGCAGCGGCACCGCGGACAGGTCCATGAGCCCGTGGTGGACGGTGCCCGGGCCGGACGCGGTGTCGGCGCCGTCCTCGTACCACGAGTGCACCTCCGCGTCTGCGAGCAGGGAGGCCTCGCCGGCGACCTCGCCCGCCAGGACGTGCTGGTCGGGGGAGCGGTCCGCGTGCAGGACGAGCACGCGGCGTGAGGTCTCCTCCGCGGCGAGCTGGGCGAGCATGCCGAGCATCGGCGTGATGCCGATGCCGGCCGAGCACAGCACCACCGGGGCGGAGGTGGCCTCGGCGTCGGCCTGGTCCAGGACGAGATCGCCGAACGGGAGCGTGACCTGCAGGGTGGTGCCGACCTCGGCCGTCGCGTGCAGCCAGCCGGAGACCTCGCCGGCGGGGCAGCCGCCGGCGGTGGGGTCCACGCGGCGCACGCCGATACGCCAGGTGCCGTCTCCGGAGGCGGTCGAGAGTGAGTACTGGCGCAGCTGGCGGGCGCCGTCGGGCAGCACCACGCCGACCGAGGTGTACTGGCCGGGGCGGAAGTCGGGGAGGCGCTCGCCGTCGGGACCGGCGAGGGTGAAGACGGCGACCGAGTCCGTGACGTCCTCGCGGGCGACGACAGTGGCGGTCCGGAACACGTCACCCGGCTCGACCTGCGTCTCGGCGTACAGTCCCTTCTCGAAGTCGATGAGGACGGAGGCCATGATCCAGTAGACCTCGTCCCATGCCTCGGCGACCTCGGGGGTGACGGCGTCGCCGAGCACGCGGGCGATCGCGGCGAACAGGTTGTCGTGAACGATCTGGTACTGGTCCGGGGTGATACCCAGGCTCGCGTGCTTGTGTCCGATACGCGAGAGCAGGTCGACCGGGCTCTTGCCGTCCACGAGCATGGTGGCGAACGTGGCGATCGAGGCGGCCAGGGCGCGCTGCTGGGCGCCCAGTTTCTGATTGCCGCGGTTGAAGGTGTCGCGGATCAGTTCGGGGTGGTTGTCGAACATCGTCGTGTAGAACAGCGGCGTGATCTCGTCGATGTGGGCACCGATGACCGGCAGTGTCTCGCGGATGACCGGGACATTGTGCGGGGACAGCTCCCGGGGGTGGGCGAGGATCGACTCGAGGGAGATCAGTGACGTGGTCATGGCAGCCTTTCCGGACCGGCCCCTACGGGTGTGGAGGCGTTGAGTCCGAGCCTGCCAGAATCCGACTTCGATATGCGCATTCACGCTGTGTGAGTTCGAATACCCACCTGAACTGGATATTTGCGCTCTACGTACGTAGTGCAGAGGAACTGCACGTCAGGGCCGCTCCGCGACCGTCGGAGTGAATCTCGGCTCCAGGGTGAGCAGGATCTGCCGCGTGGGGGAGTGGACGATGTCGTTGACGGTGAGCGGATCGAGGGTGGCGAAGAAGGCCTCGCGGGCCTCGGCGAAGGCCCGGCGCAGTCGGCAGTTCCCGGCGAGCGGGCAGGGCTGCTCACCCTCGCAGTCGACCGCCTCGCCGGGGCCCTCGAGGATGCGGAGCAGGGCGCCCACGGAGTGGTTCCGCCCGACGTCGGTTATCCGTAGCCCTCCGCCGCGGCCGCGGCGCGAGGCGATGACCTCGAGATCCACCAGGCGCGAGACGATCTTGGCGACATGGCTGGGGGAGGCGTTGACCGAACCGGCGATGGCGCCCGCGGTCATCCGTTCGCCGTCCCGGTCGCCCACCGCGAGCAGCATGAGGGTGCGAAGCGCGAGGTCGGAGTGACGGGAGATGTTCACCCGTCCATGATCCCATAATGCGAATTTGCACAACGCATTTCGGGGGCGTCAGATCCAGTCGATCAGCTCGACCAGCTCGGAACCGGCCGCGGCCTCGGGGATCAGGGCCAGTGACGGCGCCCCCGCGAGGTCGGCGAGGTGCGCGGTACGGACCCGCTCGTCCACGGACCAGCCGCCGGAGCCGTCGGGTCGCGCGGGCAGGATCCGGGATCGGGTCGGGGCGGCCAGTTCCGCCAGCTCGGGGACGGGCGCGAGCACAGGCGTCCGCCGTCGATCCGTGAGGGCGTCGACCAGCGCGCGGCCGGTGGTGGCGGCAGCGCACACCGCCGCCAGCGGGTTGCCCGGCAGTCCCAGGAGCACGCCCCCACCGGGCAGGGCCGCCACGATCTGCGAGCCGCCGGGCCGCACCCGCACCCTGTCGAGCACGATCCGGGCGCCCGCCCGCTCGAGTGCCGGGCGCAGGTGGTCGGCCACCCCGCGGCCGGTGGCCCCGACGAGCACCAGCACCTCCCCGGCCGCGCGCGGCCGTTGCAGCAGCGCCTCGAATTCGGCCTCGGTGTCCGGACAGTGTTCCACCGCGGCGGTGGCGGGCCCGAAGCCGGCGCGCGCGAGCACCGCGCCGAGCAGCGGCCCGACGGTGTCGCGGATCCGCCCGTCGGGCAGCGGGGGCGGGGTGGTGGCGGGCAGCACCTCATCGCCGGTGGTCACGACCGTCGCCCGAACCGGCCCCCGCACCACGACCCCGGTCAGTCCCGACGACAGCGCCGCCGAGGCCAGCGCGGCGTCGAGCGTGGCGCCCTCCGGCGCGAGGGCGTGCCCGACCGGCCAGTCCTCGCCGACCGGCCGCAGGTCGTTGATCCCGTCGGCCGCGCCCAGGGCGGTGACCAGTGCCGGCCCGGCGCCCGGCGGCGAGACCTCGACCAACTCGTGGCGCAGCACCCGGTCGGTCCCGGCGGGGGCGAGCGCGCCGGTCGCGATCGGCGCCGCGCATCCGGGCTCCAGGGTCGCCGCGGAACCGTCGCCGGCCCGCCGCGCGGCCCCGGTCAGCCGCCAGGCGCCGGGCCCGGCCAGCGCGTACCCGTCCATCGCCGACACCCGCCCGCGCGGCATCGGATCGGCCGCGACCAGCGGCGCCGCCAGCACCGCGCCCACGGCGTCGAGCAGCGCCAGCCGGGCCGCCGGCACGGCATCCAGGCCCGCGGCCAGGACCGGGCCGACGTGCGCGAGCGCCACCGGCCCACGCCCGGCGAGGTCGGCCCACGTGTCGACGTCGAGTGCCTGGGCGCCGACGGGCACGTGGACGAACCCCGTGGCGACGGTATCGTCGTCGTCATACAGGGCGCGCACCGCTCGTCCGGCCGTGCCGCCCGTGGCCTCGAGTCGCGCCAGGCGCGCGGCGAGCGCGCGGCGGTCCCACGCGGCCAGGAGGTACTGCTCGTGACCGGCGGCGTCCACGCCGAGCGCGGCCGCCGCGCCCGACGTGCGCACGGCGTCGACGAGCGCGCGGAGGGTGCCGGCGTCGAGTTCGGGAAGGTCACAGGCCACGACGACGACGACGTCGACACCGTCCGGAAGGCACGCCAGTCCCGCGGCGATTCCCGCGACCGGTCCGGAATGGGGCGGGTCCTCGCGGGCGTCACCACCCGGTCCCACCGTGATGGCCGGCCCCGCGACGGCCCGGGCGGCGCCGAGCACGGTCTCGACCATCGGCCGACCGGCCACCGGGAGCCGGGCCTTGTCCACCCCGCCGAGCCGGCTGCCCCGGCCGCCGGTGAGGATGATCGCGCCGACGGTGCCCCTCACTGCAGGCTCTCCTGTCGCCGTTCTTCCGGGGTGGCCAGGCGATCGCGCAGAAAGTCGTCGACGAGTCGCTCGACATCCGTCTCGGTGAACGGGCGCAGGCCGATGATGCGGGCCAGCACCACGGGGCCGGCGAGTTGAGCCACGGCGAGGTCGCGGTCGCCGGGGGTGAGCGTGCCGTCGGCCTCCGCGGCGGAGAGGACCTCGTGGAGGGGCGCGGCGTAGGACTCGACCACGCTGCGGCGCAGCTCGCCCACCTCGTCGTCGTCGGAGGCACCGCGCCCCATGGCGAGCCAGCCGAGCATCGACTGCTGCATGGGCACGGTCTGGATGAGCCGGGTCAGGGCGGCGCACAGGTGGACCAGCTGCCCGCGCACCGGCAGGTCCGCCGGCGGCGGCTCCGGGGTGGGTAGCAGGCGCCGGAACGCCGCGGCGATGAGCGAGTCCGTCGAGGGGAAGTTGCGGTACAGCGTGGTCCGCGCCACGCCCGACAGGCGCGTGACCGCCTCCACCGTCACCGCCGCCGCGCCCCCGGAGACGAGGAGGTCCGCGGCGGCGTCCAGTAACTTGCCGCGCGAGCGGGCGCGGCGAGGATCGATGGGCGAGGGCATGGTGTCCATTGTGGCCCGCCGCGTCGGTCGGCTCGTGCGTTACGGTGTCCGGAAGGAAGCGATACCGTTGGTAGCGTTTCTCGCGATGACCCCGGGAGGGCCCGTGCTCGAACTGTCCGCAGGACGGCGGCGTTGGCTGCTGTTCGTCAGCCTGGTCGCGGTCTCGATCGTCGTGGCCACGATGTCCGCGCTCTACACCTCGCTGCCCGACATCGCGGTGGCGATCGGCGCCACCCAGGCCGAGCTCACCTGGATCGTCGACTCCTACACGCTCGCCCTGGCCGCACTCGTTCTCACCGCCGGCGCCCTCGGCGACCGATTCGGGCGCCGCGCCACCCTCATCGCGGGGCTCGCCCTGTTCACGGTCTCCTCCGCGCTGCCACTCCTGCTCGACTCGCCCACCTGGCTCATCGTCCTGCGCGGCGTCGCCGGGCTGGGCGCCGCGTTCGTCATGCCGTCCACGTTGTCGCTGCTCACGGCCAGTTTCCCGCCCGAGCAGCGCGGGATGGCCGTCGGCATGTGGGCGGGCTTCGCCGGGATCGGCGGCATCGTGGGTCTCGTCGGCTCCGGGCTGATGCTGCAGGTGTGGTCCTGGAAGTCGATCTTCCTCGTCTATTCCGTGATCGGCCTCCTGGTGTTGCTCGCCGCGTTCACGATCGGGGAGTCCGTCGCGGCCAGGCACGGTCGGCCCGACGTCGCGGGCGCGATCTTCTCGGCCCTGGCCGTGGGCGGTGTGGTCTTCTGGCTCATCGAGGGCGCGCAGACCGGCTTCGGCGAGCCCTTCGTCGTGGTGGCCCTCGTCGTGGCCGTGGTGAGCCTCGTCGCGTTCATCGGCGTCGAGCTGCGCGCCTCGGACCCGCTCCTCGACGTGCGCTATTTCCGGCGCCGCGGCTTCTCCACCGGGTCGGTCTCGGTGGCGCTGCAGTTCCTGGTGATCTTCGGGTTCTTCCTGCTCATCGTTCAGTTCCTCCAGCTGGTACAGGGCTACGACGCGCTCGGCGCCTCGATGGCCCTGGCGCCCATGGTGGTGCCCGTGATGGTGCTGTCGGTCATCGCGCCCAGGATCACCGACGTCGTGGGTTTGCGCGTGGTGTCCGTGGTGGGTGTCGGCGGGATCGCCGTGGGCATGCTCCTGCTCTCGAGGCTCACCGTGGACTCCGGGTACTGGGATGTCCTGTGGCCGCTGTGCATCGCCGCAGCCGGGCTCGGGCTGTCCACCGCGCCCGCGACCTCGGCCATCGTCTCGGACATCCCCGCTGACGAGCAGGGTGTCGCGGCGGCCGTGAACGACGCGATGCGGGAGATCGGCGCGGCGATCGGCATCGCGATCGGCGGCAGCATTCTCGCCGGGCGGTATGCCTCCGACATCGTGGAGGTGCTGCCCGGCGTGCCCGAGGCGGGCCGGCCGGCGGTGGAGGGCTCGTTCGCCGGGGCCATCGAGTTCGGCAACGCAGCCGGGCCCGCCGCCCGGCCGATCGTGGACGCCGCCGCGGAGATCTTCGCCGCCGGCATCTCCGATTCGCTGGTCGCGCTGGGGCTGGTCGCGGCGGGGGCGGCGGTCCTGCTGCTGTTCGTGGCCCCGGGCCGCGGTTACGTGCCGCAGGGTGACGTGCGGCGGGCCGGTGTCGACGCGGCGGCTGGTTCCGCGTCGGATCAGTTGTAGTTCGGGTTGTTGAACGTCGGGATCTCGATCGTGATCGGCATCCTGAGTTCGGCCATGTAGTACAGGACGAACTGACGCAGGAGTTCGTCGAACATCCAGTACGTCTCGCGCGGCACGCCGGCCGTCAGCAGCCCCTCGCGGACAGCGATGAACGGGCCCCACGCCGTCTCGAGAAGCGGGCTCCAGACGGGCTCGCGCGGGATGCGCAGCCAGTCGGCGACCTGATCGCCGAGGATGAAGCGGGTCAGGGAGCCCAGCACCCCGCGGGTGAGCAGCGTGAGGTCGATGTTGTAGCCCAGGTCCAGCAGCATGTCGGCGAGCTTGATGCCCTCCGGCGTCGGGGCGAGGATCGGATCCAGCACCTGCTGTGCCTGCAGGTCCGCTGTCTCCCAGGTGGCCGGGATGTACTGGTCCTCGACGCCGAGCATGTAGGTCGTGACCTGCCAGGAGTGCAGGAAGCCCTCCGACTCGGCCGGGTCGAGCGGCACGCCCCATCGGCGCATGTTGCGCATGACCGTGGTGGGCAGGCTGTGCCAGGTGACCATGATGTCGGCCTGGCTGATGGGCCGGGGCTCGTCCGCGGAGTTCCGCCAGTGCGGGGACTGCGGCAGCAGGTGCCGAACCGCCGCGTGGGACAGACGAGTCTTGACGGCGGTCACGGCCATCCCGCCGTCGGGCTGATTGGCGTTGAGTGAGCCGACGTCGTACCCGAGCTTGGCGGTCTTACTGATGCGCGACTTCATGTCGGAGCCGCCCTTGGAGTAGTAGACGGCCCGGGCCTCGCGGGGGATGACGGTGCTCATCATGCCGCTGGCGAAGCCGTGCAGCACGCCGAGGTAGGTGCCGCGCTTCTCGTTGAACCGAACGGCGTCGGCGAGCTTGCGGTGGTCGGTCCAGTCGGGCAGCTGGACCGCGTGGTGAAGAAAGTCGCGCAGCTCATCCGGCAGGCCTGCGGGGATCGGCTGGGCGTTCGTGGTCCAGCCGCGGAGGATCTGGTTGACCCTCGGGATCTCCCCACGATCGATGAGTCGCGCGATCAGATCGTCCGCCTCCGGGTCGTACACGAAGTGTGGGTCGGCGCCGCTGCCGACGCCGGGCCGCGACCACGCCGGTGCCCACGTCCACGGCACCGCCTGGGTTGCCGCCGCCAGTGCGCCCGCCGCCCCCAGTGTTCCGCCGGCTCGCAGCAGCGACCGTCTGCTCAGGTCTTCCATGTCCGTGCTCCCCTCTCGTCGACGTCGGCGACCAATGGTGCAATGAAACAATCACCGTTTCGTAGTACCATTGGTAGCAGTGTGTGACGCAGGGCACAAGAGGAAGGTCAGAATGGTTGTAGAACTGACGGTGACGCACCGGACCGGATCGGAAGGGGAACGCATGGGGTCAGCCGCGAGCGGGCCTGTCGACGAGACCCGGGAACGGATCCTCGACGCCGCGTACGGCCTGTTCTGCACCCGCGGCATCCGCCACTCGTCGATGGATCAGGTCGCGCGCCGGGCCAAGGCCGCGCGGATCACCGTCTACCGGAAGTTCGAGACCAAGGACGCACTGGTCGACGAGGTGATGCTGCGGGAGTTCCGGCGCTACTTCGCCGGGTTCGCCGCCGAGGTCCGGGGGTGCGAGACCGTCGCGGAGCGCGTCGAGATGGCGTTCGTCAGCTCGCTGCGAGCCTTCGGGGAGAACCCGCTGTTGGCGAACCTCCTGGAGAACGAACGCGATTCGGTGGTCGGCTCGCTCATCGGTCAGGACGGGCAGATGATCGCGACAGTGCGTCGATTCGTGGCCGGGCGTCTCGCTGCCGAGCAGCGGGCCGGCCAACTCCATGCGGACCTGGACGTCGACCTCCTGGCGGAGATGTTCGTTCGGATCTGCGCCTCGTACCTGACCATCCCCACCGACCTGGTGGACCTGACCGACGATGCCGCGCTGCGGGGGATCGCCCGCCAGTTCCTGGTTCCGATGCTCGACTACCAGGCGCCCTGAGCCCCGCGATCGGCCCAGGGGTGCGAGGGATCCATCCGGCTGACGGACTCGCGCAGCCAGTCGCGACGGGACGCGTCCAGTAGCGGTAGATACGTGTGCGCATCCGAAACGTCCTTGTCCCGGACCTGGGCCGCCTTCATGAACAAGACGATCTCAGGCTGGAGATAGCGCAACCCGTCGTCGTCGACCCAGGTCGCCCGCTCCAACGGCATCGCCTGCTCCGGCAACTTCTTGTTGACCCACAATCCGTCGCGGAACGGAGTCAACGGCACATCCAGGACCCACGGGGAGCGGGCGTCCGCACGAACCCAGATCCCGCTCGTCGGTCGGATGTCGCGAAAGCGATGGTCAAACGGCCGCAACCAGCCCGAATCCGCGTTCCATGTCGTCCACCCCCGGTTGGCGAGGAACACTCTGAGGTGCTCAGCATCGCCAGCATCGATCGAGATGTCCATGTCCTCGTGCTCGCGGGAGACTCCGGTGAACTTCTCGAGCGCCCACCCACCGACGATCCACCACGGACGGTCGAATCCGTCGAGGAAGTCCGCGGTCGTCGAGGGATCGAGCGGATCCCAACCGCCGTACCAGCGTCGAAACTCGTCGGGCGGTAGCGGCCCGGCGTCCGAGGGCTGCGGCAGAGGAGGCGGCATTCGACGATGGTACGGCCGGCCCCACAACTGCGCCGTGTGCTCGCCGTTACACTCCGGGCCAGGGACCGGTCCCGCTGCGGTGTCAGTCGTGGATGCGCTCGGGGTGGGCGTAGACGGTCGCCCGGTCGTCGCGGCTGAAGCCGGCGAGCGTCACGCGCGCGTCGACCGCGAGATCCACCGCGAGCGACGAGGGCGCGCTGACCGCGGACAGTACGGGAATCCCCGCCATCGACGCCTTCTGTACGAGTTCGAACGACGCCCGGCCGGACACCTGGAGGACGGTGTCGCCGAGCGGGAGTCGATCCTCTCGGAGGGCCCAGCCGACCACCTTGTCGACCGCGTTGTGTCGACCCACATCCTCGCGTAGGCAGAGCAGCTCCCCGTCCGGGGTGAACAGTCCGGCCGCGTGTACCCCGCCGGTCCTGTCGAAGACACGCTGGTGCTCGCGGAGCCGCCGGGGCAGGGACAACAGAACCTCGGCCGCGACGAGCGGCTCGACCGGGCCGAGAGGAAAGTGCGTGGTGCGGCGGACCTCGTCGATCGAGTCCACGCCGCAGACCCCGCACGCGCTGGTCATGGTGGTGGTTCGCGCCGACCTGGGCTCGGGGACGTCGGGCGAGACGGTCAGCGAGAGCGTGTTGTAGTCCTGCTCGGAGCGCCCGCTGACGGTGGTGCAGTACTGGATCGTGGGCAGGTGCTCGCGATCCCAGATGGCGCCCTCGGAGACCAGGAGGCCGGCGGCCAGATCCATGTCGTCGCCCGGGGTCCGCATCGTGACGACGAAGGGCGCACCGCCGACACGGATCTCGAGCGGCTCCTCGACAGCGAGGGTCGCCACCTCTCGCCTGGTGTCAGCCCCGGCGATGATCCTCAGCGCGGGGTGACGAGTCGTCCGCCGTCCCATAGTCGGCCAGCCTAGCCGTCACCGCCGACCCCTTTCCCAGGTATAGCGCCGTGAGGGCCACCGCGACCAGCCAGATCAGCGGATACACGTTGGTGATCGTGGAGAAGACCACCGACGGGATATCGCCGCCGAGCATGAACAGGCCCATCCCCACCCAGCGGTCGTCGGGGAAGTTGGTGTCCGGGAAACTCTGGACCCAGTTGGCTCCCGCCGCCCACACCAGCGGCGGCAGGAGCCACACGTACCAGCGACCGGCCGAGATCGCGTAGTGCAGCGTCAAGACGAGCAGCGGGACAAGCCAGACCCAGTGGTGACCCCAGGTGAAGGGCGAGACCATGGTCATGGTCATCCCCGCCAGCGTCAGCCCGAGGAGTTGATGCCCGGCGCGGTGCGCCAACGCCGCGACTGTCAGACCGACGACCGCCACGAGAACGGCGCCGATCAACCAGACCCAGGTGGGGGCCATCTCCAGCCCGGCGAGACGGGCGATGGCCCCGCGCACAGACTGGTTGGCGACCAGGGAGTCCTGCCCTATCCGTTGCGAATCGAGCAGGGTCCCCGACCAGTATCGGATGGCATCACGGGGGATGACCAGAAAGCCGAGCGCCACGGTGCCGAGGAACGTGAGCCCGGAGACCGCGGCCATCCGCCACCGGCCGGTGAGCACCCAGTGAGCCCAGAAGAACGCCGGGGTGAGCTTGATGCCGGCGGCGATCCCCGAGCCGATGCCCGCCCAGCGGCGACCGGACCGCGAGGCGAGCTGGTCCGCCAGCACCAGCACCAGGAGCAGGACGTTGATCTGGCCGAGCCACACGGTGGTGCGCACCGGCTCCAGCGAGAGCGAGATCAGGGTCAGGCACACCGCGACCTGCACGGTCACGCGGTCGGACCGGTAGCCCAGGGTGCGCAGGCACATGCGGATCGCGAGATAGAGGAGCCCCACCGTCAATGCGGTCCAGCCGGCTTCCATCAGGCCGGGCGTGACCTGGGTCAGCGGGGTGAACAGCAGGGCCGAGAACGGCGGATACGTGAACGGCATCGGGGCGTAGAACCGCCCCGAGTCGGCGCCGGTCAGCAGCCCCTCGTACAGCGGGATCGCCCCGAGGACCGCCTGCCCGCCCCACCGGTAGACGTTGACATCGAGCAGGTTGCCGTAGATGCCCCACCACGGCGTCCGTTCATCCGGGAAGCGAAGCACCATGAAGACCGAGGACAGCGCCAGGATCGCCAGCGGCCCCCGGAGCCACACGGTGGTGGGTAACGAGCGCATCGGGGCTGAGCTTAGACCCGGACGGGCAGCGGTTCGCGAGAATGCGGAGAGAATAATGAGGCCGTCACCGCCGGGGCGCCCGCGCTGATGCGCGTGGCGGCGGCGTGACGGCGGCGTGACGGCCTCATCGGGGCCAGACGGTGTAGGTCCGGCCCCCCTCCCGGGCCGGGGCCCGAGACTCAGATATAGATGGCCGGGTCGATATAGAACTGCGCCTCGCGCAGCTCCTCCTTGGTCGACCTGGCGGGCTTGGCGACGCCCGGGATGCCCACGACGATCGAGTCGGCGGGGGCGTCCTTGACCACCACGGCGTTGGCTCCGACCGACGAGTCCGCGCCGATCTCGACCGGCCCCAGGATCTTGGCCCCGGCGCCGACGGTCACGCGGTCCCCCAGCGTGGGATGCCGCTTGACCTGCTTGAGCGAGACGCCTCCGAGGGTGACCCCGTGGTAGATCATGCAGTCGTCGCCGATCTCCGCGGTCTCACCGATCACGACGCCCATGCCGTGGTCGATGAAGAACCGCCGGCCGATCACCGCGCCGGGATGGATCTCGATCCCGGTGAGGAAGCGGGCGAACTGCGACAGGACACGCGCGGCGGTGCGGCCGGCCCCGCCGGAGTGCCACATGCGGTGGGACAGGCGGTGGATCCAGATGGCGTGCAGGCCGGAGTAGACGACGGCGTTCTCGACGTCACCCCGGGCTGCCGGGTCGTGTGCACGCGCCGCGGTGAGGTCCTCACGCAGAGTGCGCAAGAGCCCCACCGGGCGATCGGAGGAACCTGACATCAGTCGCGGTAGTCCTCGAAGAGCATCGTCGAGACATAGCGCTCGCCGTAGTCACACACGATCACGACGATGGTCTTGCCCGCGTTCTCGGGGCGCTTGGCCACCTCGAGCGCGGCCCACACGTTGGCACCCGACGAGATGCCGGCAAGGATGCCCTCCTCCTTGCCGAGGCGCCTGGCAACCTCCAACGAGTCCTCGAGAGTGGCGTCGATGACCTCGTCGTATACCTCGCGGTCGAGGATCTCCGGCACGAAGTTGGCGCCCAGTCCCTGGATCTTGTGTGGGCCGGCCTTGCCCTCGGTGAGCAGCGGAGAGTCCTTGGGCTCCACGGCGACGATCTGGATGTCCGACTTCTGAGACTTCAGGTAGTTGCCGGCGCCCGAGATGGTGCCGCCGGTGCCGATACCCGCGACGAACAGGTCGATCTCACCGGCGGTGTCCTCCCAGATCTCCGGGCCCGTGGTGCGACGGTGCACGTCGACGTTGGCCGGGTTGGCGAACTGGCGGGCGAGGACGGCGTTCTCGCGGCTGTCGGCGACTTCTTGGGCCTTGGCGACGGCGCCCTTCATGCCTTCGGAACCCGGGGTGAGGATGAGCTCGGCACCGTACGCGCGCATGATGGCGCGGCGCTCGACGGACATGGTGTCCGGCATGACGATGACGGCCTTGTAGCCGCGGGCGGCCGCGACCATGGACAGGGCGATACCGGTGTTGCCGGAGGTGCCCTCGACGATCGTGCCGCCGGGCTTGAGGCCGCCGGAGGCGACCGCGTCGTCGATGATGGCCGCGCCGATGCGGTCCTTGACGCTGCTGGCGGGGTTCGCGGACTCGAGCTTGGCCAGCACCGTGGCCTGGATGCCCTCGGTCAGGGAGTTGAGACGGACCAGCGGGGTACGGCCGATGGTCTCGGTGATGTCGGAGTAGATCTGCGCCATGATGTGTTCCGTTCTGCAGAGAATGAACCGATCTGTCTATTGCGTAGTCTACGTGATGCGACGACAAGGCACGAGGGTGCGATCGGGAAAACCCGACAGATTGCCACAGGTGCGGTGTCCGGTCGATAATCGACTGCGCTCCATTTCGACGTCGTCCGAAAGGCCGCAACCGGCATGCGCGAGATCACCGTCCCCACCCAGCGAACCTTCACCGGTTCCGACCTTATCCCGGTGGTGGCGCGCGGACGCGCCGCCACGGACCCACGGGCTGTCCCGTTCGAGTATCACGACGGCGACCAGTGGCGATCCGTTTCCAACGCGGAGCTCGTCGCCCGTGTGGACCGCATCGCGGCCGGACTCGTCGCCTCCGGTGTCGAACCCGGTGACCGGGTCGCGCTCATGGCCGGGACCCGCCTCGAATGGGTGCTCGTCGACCTGGCTGTCTGGACCGCCGGCGCCATCACCGTGCCGATCTACCCCTCGTCCTCGGCCGGGCAGCTCGAGTGGATCCTCACCGATTCCGAGGCGAAGGTGCTCGTGGCCGAAACCGACGCCCACGTCGTCGTCGTCGGCGATTCCGACGTCCCTGCCACCTGCACCCGTGTCCTCTACCTCGACGACGGCGGGCTCGAGGCCCTCGAGGCCGACGGCTATTCGATCGCACCCGAGACCCTCGAGGCCTCGTTGGCCACCCTAGACCCCGACGCCCCCGCGTCGATCATCTACACCTCCGGCACCACAGGACGCCCCAAGGGCTGCGTGATCACCCACCGCAACCTCCTGTCGGAGTGCCACGCGTTGCTCGACCACCCCATCGGCTCGATGGCGCAGCACGGCAAGAAGACGCTCATGTTCCTGCCGCTCGCCCACGTGCTCGCCCGCGCCGTGACCTACACCGTGTTCCTGGGCGAGGCCACCGTCGGGTTCTGGGATGACACCTCGACCATCCTGCCGCGCTTCGCCGACTTCCGGCCGCACATGATTCTCGGTGTCCCGCGCGTATTCGAGAAAGTTCGCGACGGGATCGCCGCCAAGGCCGGTTCAAAGGGCCGACTGCAGGAGGAGATCTTCGGTCGCGCGGAGGCGATCGCCATCGAGGCCAGCGAGCTGCGCGGCGGCGACGGTCTGGGCGACGCCCGCCGACCCTCGCTTGTGCACACCATTCAGTACAAGGCTCTCGACGTGGCGGTCTACAAGGCCGTCCGTGAGGCGCTCGGGGGCCGGTGCGAGTACGCCATCTCCGGAGGCGGCGCCCTGCCGGACCGGATCTCGCACTTCTTCCGCGGACTCGGCGTCCCGATCTACGAGGGCTACGGCCTCACCGAGAGCACCGCCGCCGCCACCGTGAACGGGCCCGGCTGCCAGCGCATCGGCACCGTCGGTCGGCCGGTCGCCGGCACCAGCGTCCGGATCACCGACAGCGGACAGGTGGAACTGGCCGGGCCGCTGATCTTCGACCACTACTGGAACAACCAGAAGGCCACCGAGGAAGCCCTCCGTGACGGCTGGTTCGGCACCGGGGACCTCGGATCGCTCGACGAGGACGGCTACCTGACGATCACCGGCCGCGCCAAGGAGATCATCGTCACCGCGGGCGGGAAGAACGTCGCACCGGGCCCGATCGAGGACGGGATCCGGGCGCACCGCCTGGTCGGTCACGCCGTCGTGATCGGCGAGGCCCGTAAGTTCGTGTCCGCACTGATCACGGTTGACGAGGACGAGCTCGAGGCCTGGGCCGCGGAGAACGGACACGTCGGCAAGCCGGCCGAGGACCTGGTGGCCGACCCTGCACTGCAGGCCGAGATCCAGTTCGCCGTGGACGACGCCAACCGGCAGGTCTCGCAGGCCGAGGGCGTCAAGAAGTTCACCGTCCTGCACCGGGACTTCACCGAGGAGTCGGGGGAGCTGACCGCGACCCTGAAGGTCAAGCGGCACGTGGTGGCCGAGCGCTACGCCGAGCAGATCGAGGGCATGTACGCCTGATCGGACCAAAGCGAGAGCGCCCGGGCCCTGGGAAGGGTCCGGGCGCTCCGGCGTTCGGGGTTCCTACGTGGTGTAGAGGTTCTCGATGTCGCCCGCGAACCGCTCGTGCACGACGTTGCGCTTGAGCTTCAGCGTCGGGGTGAGCTCGCCGCTCTCGACCGAGAACTCGGCAGCGAGGATCTTGAACTTGCGGATGGACTCGGCGCGGGAGACGGACTTGTTGGCCCTGTCCACGGCGTCCTGCACGGCGCCCACGAGGTCGCCGTCCTGGATCAGATCGGACACCGAGCCGGTCTTGCCGTGCTTCTCGGCCCAGCCCGGGAAGGTCTCCGGGTCGATGGTGACGAGGGCCGCGATGTAGCTGCGGTTGTCGCCCACGACGACGGCCTGGCTGATCAGCGGATCGGAGGAGAGCAGATCCTCGAGTTGCGACGGCGAGACGTTCTTGCCGCCGGCGGTGACGATCAGGTCCTTCTTCCGACCGGTGATGGACAGGTAGCCGTCCGGGTCGAGCTCGCCGATGTCGCCGGTGTGGTACCAGTCTCCGGTCCACGCGTCCTCGTTGGCCTGCGGGTTCTGCCAGTAGCCCTTGAACAGGGTCTTGGCCTTGGCCAGGACTTCGCCGTCCTCGGCGATCTGGATGGTCACGCCCGGGATCGGCTTGCCGACGGTGCCGATCTTGGCCGCGTTGATCGGGTTGACGGTGAGCACGCCCGAGGACTCGGTGAGGCCGTAGCCCTCGAGAAGGTCGAAGCCCGCACCGCGGTAGAAGTGGCCGAGGCGGGCGCCCAGGGGACCGCCGCCGGAGATGATGCGGTTGCACTCGCCGCCGAGGGCCTCGTGCAGCTTCGAGTACACGAGCTTGGCGAACAGCTTCTGCTTGAGCGCCAGGCCGGTCGACGGCTTGCCGCCGTTCTCGAGGGCCATGGAGTAGTCGATCGCGGTCTGGACAGCAGCCTTGAAGATCTTGGCCTTGGCGCCGCCCGCGGTCTCGGCCTTGGCGGCGGCGGAGTTGTAGACCTTCTCGAGCACGCGCGGGACCGAGACCAGAAACGTCGGGTGGATCTCGGCCAGGCGCTCGACGACCTTGGTCGTGTCGGGCTCGTGGGCCACGGCGACGCGCTTGTAGAAGCAGGCCACCTCGAGGATGCGGGCCAGCACGTGGGCGAGCGGGAGGAAGATCAGGGTGCGGCTGTTGGGGACGAACGCGTCCTGCAGGCGCTCCTCGACGGAGACGACGACGCCACCGAACCCGCCGTGCACGATCTCGCAGCCCTTGGGGTTGCCGGTGGTGCCGGAGGTGTAGATGATCGCGCAGGTGTCCTCGTGGCCCGTGGACAACGAGGCCGTTTCGAGCTCCTCGTCCGAGACGCCGGCCCCGGCCTCGCTGAGCTGGGCGATCAGGTCGTTCTCGATGACGAGGATGTCGCCCTTCCAGTCAGTCTCCGCGGTGAGCACCTCGCGAAGTTCGAGGTCCTCGACCACGGCGAGCGAGACGCCGGCGTCGGTGAGGATCCAGTTGCACTGGGCGGACGAGGAGGTCTCGTAGATCGGGACGGTGACGGCACCGACGGCCCACGCGGCCCAGGCGATGAGCGACCACTCGTAGCGGGTGTGGCTCATGATGGCGAGGCGATCACCGGTCTTGACGCCCTTGGCGATGAGGCCCTTGGCGACGCCCTTGACCTCCTCCAGGTACTGGGCGCAGGTGACCTCCTTCCAGTCACTGCCGACCAGCCGCAGCACGGCGACGTCGTTCGGTGCCTCCGCGGCGTTCGTGAACACGATTCGGCCGAGGTTCTGATCGGGGAAGGGCTTGGCGGGGGGCGGGCTGGCGAACTCGGTCGTCATCGCGATCCTTTAGGTCTTTGTGGCCTGTGTCACTGGCAAGTGTAGAGGTCCGCTCACGATCTGTGTCGAGCACGGTCTATCGGAAACCTTTTATGAGGCGCGCATCATGTTGTTGTGACGACGGTTACACTGGCGACATGTCCGCAGGTGCACGGCCCGCGGCCGCCACGATGGTGGCCCGGTCATGGGAGCGAAGCAGGCGACTGGGGATCGATCCGGAGCGCTCGGACCCGGTGGTCGACCTCCAGGGCGCCGCGCTGTCCGCGCATCGGGACGGCAACCGGATGTCGGCGGTGCTCCCGATCGTCGAGAAGGTCCTGGTCTCGGGGGTCGTGGACAGCGGCCATCTCGTGGCCGTGGCGGACGCCGACGGGCGCCTGCTGTGGCTGTACGGCAATCGGGGCGTCCGGACGAGAGCCGAACGCATGGCCTTCGTGCCCGGGGCCCTGTGGAGCGACGAGGTCGTGGGTGCGAACGCGCCCGGCCTGGCGCTTCGTCACGATGTCCCGGTGCGGGTCCGGGGTGAGGAGCACTACCTGGCACCCGCCCATTCGTGGAGTTGTTCGGCGGCGCCGGTGCACGACCCGATCACCGGCCGGGTGATCGGCGGCATCGATGTCACGGGCCGGGATTCCGCGGCGTCGGACGAGATGTTGGCCCTCGTCAGGGCGACCGTGCTGCTCGTCGAGTCGGAGCTGCGGGCCGCGATGTCGGGATCGTCGACGTGGACTGGGCGTACGTCCGGATCGTCGCGTCGCCTGTCCGTGCTGGGCACCCACCGGCCCGCGCTGGAGGGCCACGGGCCCGTCACCGGCCGCCACGCCGAGATCCTGCTGCTGCTGGCCGCATACCCCGAGGGATTGTCCGGTGGGGCGCTCGCGGAACTGCTCGCGGAGGGCAGGTTGGACGAGGTGAGTGTCCGCGCGGAACTGTCCCGGCTGCGTCGCGTGCTGGGTCCGGCGTCGATCGACTCGCGGCCGTACCGGCTCGACCCGGGGCTGCTCGGAACCGATGCCCATGAGGTCGAGGACCTGCTGGGGCGCGACGTCTCGGCCGCGGTGGCCGCCTACCGCGGACCCCTGCTCCCGGCCTCGGATGCGCCCGGGGTGGTGGAGCTGCGCGAGGGGCTGCACGCCCGGGTGCGGGCGGCGGTGCTCGCGGCCGGGTCGACGGAGGATCTGAGGGACTGGGTGGCCGGGCCGGGTCGCGACGATCCGGAGGCGTGGCGGGCCCTCTCCGTCGCGCCGGGGACGCCCCCGGCGAGCAGGTCGGCGGCGGCGTCGATGACCCGCGTTCTGGACGGGCGTCTGGGAGCGTGATGCGCGGGCGGCCCACGGGGCCTTGCTCGGCGCGATCCGGCGCCGGACCCGTCCGACCGGGCAGGTGCGACGGCGCCGCTCGGACGGTTGGGGCGCTCTGACCAGACGGGAGTCGTCGTAGGCCCGTTCCCGCACCTCGTTCGGCTGCGCATAGTGAGCCATGTCACACACACTGCCGCCGTCGCTCGACGGGGGCCCGCCGAGCAGGAGGCGCACATGGCGATCGAACTGAATCAGATCTGGGACATGCCGATCAAGGAGTTCCACCCCCTCCCCAAAGCACTGCTGGGCGTCGGGGCGCATGACATCCTCGGCGTGGAGGCCAAGAAGCTGGGCATGACCCGCGTGCTCATCATGACCACGGGCCTTCGCGGCTCGGGGATCATCGAGGAGCTCAAGGGAAAGATCGAGTACCAGGGCCTCGACGTGGTGGTCTTCGACAAGGTGGAGTCCAACCCGAAGGACTACAACGTCATGGACGCCGCCGCGCTGTACAACTCGGAGAAGTGCGACGGCATCATCTCGGTCGGTGGCGGCTCCAGCCACGACGCCGCCAAGGGCGCTCGAGTGGTGATCGCACACGACGGTCGCAACATCAACGAGTTCCAGGGCTTCTCGAAGTCGACCAACTTCGAGAACCCACCGCATATCGCGGTGTCCACCACGGCCGGCACCGGGGCCGAGACCTCGTGGGCGTACGTGATCACGGACACCTCGGACATGGACAACCCGCACAAGTGGGTCGCGTTCGATGACGCGAGCCTCGTCTCACTGGCCATGGACGACCCGCTCCTCTACTACTCCTGCCCCCAGCACTTCACCGCCTACTGCGGGTTCGACGTCCTCGCGCACTGCTCGGAGCCGTACGTGTCCCGGCTCGACTTCGCCCCGTCGCTGGGCAACGCGCTCTACGCGACCAAGCTCGTCGCGGACAACCTCGCGACGGCGGTTTACGATCCCCGTAACCTCGAGGCGCGGACCGGGATGATGAACGCCCAGTACATCGCGACGCAGGCGTTCAACTCGGGCGGGCTGGGGATGGTCCATTCTCTGTCCCACGCGATCAGCGCGTTCTACGACACGCACCACGGACTGAACAACGCGATCGCCCTGCCGCGGGTATGGGAGTACAACCTGCCGGCGCGCTACAAGCGCTACGCCGAGCTCGCGCCGCAGATGGGCGTGGACACGCGGAACATGAGCACCGTCCAGGCCGCCGACGCGGCGGTCGAGGCCGCGATCCGGCTCGCCAAGGACGTCGGCATCCCCGACAACTTCAGCCAGATCACCCCGGGTCTGTACGCGAAGAACCAGATGGGCACCGGCAAGTACGAGAACAAGGGCACGGTGATCGACACCTCGGCCGAGAGCGTCCGCAGGATCGCCGAGCACATGATGGAAGACGCGTGCACGCCCGGCAACCCGCGCGAGTCCACGGTCGAGTCGCTGATCCCGATGGTCGAGCACGCGATGACCGGCTCGTACTGACGCGGCCGGTACTCACGCGACCGGCACGGACGCACGAACCTCCCGGGGCGGGCGAGCGCAGACCCCCGCCCGCCCCGGTGAGCCCACACCCCACCAAGGCCGCACGGCCACCTGAAAGGACCCGTCAATGGACGTCACGAAGGTTCCCGAGGTCGACGAGGCGGGCCCCTCGGAGACCGTGATCGAGGTCGAGGCGCTGGAGGCGGCCCTCCGCGAGACCGGGTACATCATCGATCGCGAACTCGCGACGGTCGTGCACCTGGCGACCGTACTGGACCGGCCGCTGCTGCTGGAGGGTCCTGCCGGCGTGGGCAAGACCGAACTGGCCAAGTCACTGGCCGCCGCGTTCGGTCGCAGACTGGTCCGATTGCAGTGCTACGAGGGGCTCGACGACTCCCGCGCCCTGTACGAGTGGGACTACGCCAAGCAGCTGCTCCACGTCCAGATGCTGCGGGACCGGATCACCGGTGAGCTCGAGGGGTACGAGGACCTCGCGGCCGCGTCCGCCGCACTGGCGGGCATGGACGTGGGGATCCACGGCGAGGACTTCCTGGTCTCCCGGCCGCTGTTGGAGGCGATCACCTCCGAGGACCCGGTGGTCCTGCTCATCGACGAGATCGACCGGACCGAGGAGTCGCTCGAGGCGATGCTCCTCGAGGTGCTGGCGGAGAAGCAGGTGACGATCCCCGAACTCGGCACCTTCCGCGCGCGGACCATGCCCTGGGTGATCCTCACCTCGAACGACACACGCGAGCTCTCCGGCGCTCTGAAGCGTCGCTGCCTCCACTTCCACGTGGACTTCCCGGACACCGCGCGCGAGACGGAGATCGTCCGGTCCAGGGCCCCGGAGGTCCCCGCGTCCGTGGCGGCCGCGGTCGTGGAGAAGGCACGCCGACTGCGCGGCCTGCCGCTGCGCAAGGCGCCGTCGATCTCCGAGGTGGTGGACGCGGCCCGGGTGGCGTCGATACTCGGTGAGGACCGTCCGGAGCTGGGCGGTGCCCTCGTCGCGGCACTGCTGAAGTACCGATCCGACGCCGACCTCGCGCGTGAGGACCTCGGTATCGGGGATGACCGCCCGGCAGAGCACCGACGCGACATGCGGGCCGCCGCCGACACGACCGGGGCGTCGACCTCCGCCGTGTTCGGCGCCGGGCGCGCCCACAGTGCGTCCGGCCGGTCAGCCGGGCCCCGGTGATGTCCACCCCGGTCTCGCCCTCCTACGTCCTCGACATCGTCGCGGTGACGTTCGGTCGACTCCTGCGGGAGCGCCGGGTGGAGATCTCGCCCGCCGAGGTGCTGGAGGTGCGGGCGGTCCTCGACGTGGTCGGGACCACCGACCGCGGCGTCCTGCGGTCGGCGCTGCGGTCCGTGGCGGTCAAGTACCAGCGGGAGAACCCGGGCTTCGACCGGGCGTTCGACCACTTCTTCGCCGGGGTCGACGCGGCCCGGACCGACGACGACGGCGAAGGACCCGGCGCCGCCGGACAGGTGGGGCGGCTGCCCGACGAGCTCGAACTGTCCGCGGACGACCCCTCGTCGTTCGCCCCCTCGGATCTGGACCCCGCGGAGATCGGCGACCTGGTCGAGGGGGAGGAGACGGCGAGGCGGGACGAGAGCATGCACTACGACGACTCGGATTTCTCCACCGCGACGGGCCAGGAGGAGTTCGCCGTCCAGGAGGGTGCCGACCGCTGGGAGTCCTCGGTCACGTACGAGATCGAGGTCGACCGTGCCTCGTCCGATCGGGCCGGCGAGATGGGGTCCTCGGCGATCTCGGTGTCGGGCGACGGAGCGCTGGAGTGGTCGGACGCGCTCGACATCCTCCGAACTCTCGACGGCTACGACGCGCGCCGGGTGTACTCGGAGCACGGTGCGGACGCCGGGGAGCTGACCACCGAACAGATGGGCATGTTCGTCGACGCGGTCGTCGCGTTCCTGGAGAGCGTCTCGGACGCCTCCGGCGACGGGCGCCCGGACGATCCGGAGGCCTCGCGCGCGCAGGACCGGGCGGGCCTCGGCGATCTGGAGCGGGCGAGTCACGAGGTGATGCGTCGGATCCGCGGTGCCCCCCGGCGGCGGTCGCGGGCGTTCGCCCACGGGGGGTTGGACTCCCGTGCGACGTTGCGCAGGGCGTGGGCGACGGACGGCGAGGCGTTCACGATCATGAACCGGTCACGGGTGCCCGGGCCGCTGAAGCTGGTCATCCTCGTCGACGTGTCGCTGTCCGTCCGACCCGTCACCGGCTTCGTGCTGCGTCTGGCGCAGAGTCTGCACCGGAAGGTGAACCGGTGCTCGGTCGTCGCCTTTGTCGACCGGCCCGTGGACGTCACCGATCGACTGCTGTCCTCGTCCGGCGACGACGCGCTGACCACCGTGCTGGCCGCGCCGGGGCTGGATCTCGAGGCGAGCAGCGACTACGGGCGGATGTTCACCGAGCTGCTCGATCGCCACGGCCATCTGGTGGACAAGCGAACCTCGGTGCTGGTCGTGGGGGACGGTCGCAGCAACGGACTCGACCCACGGACGGACCAGATGGCCGTTATCAGCCGGCGATCACATCGAGTCGCCTGGATAACCCCGGAGGCCAGGCGGTACTGGAACCAAGCCACCTGTGGCCTCGGATCATACGAACAGCACCTCGACGGGATCGTGACAGCCCGGGATCCCGCGGAACTGTCCGAACGGGCAGGTCTGTTGGGAAGTGCGCTCGGCTGAGTACCCGCCGGGCCTATCGTTGGCCCATGACCTCGGAGGCCCGCGTGGCGAAGTTCCACACGCCGGAGATCCTCTTCGGCTTCGGAGCTCTGCCCGAGGCGGCGACGGTCGCACTGGGCCTGGGGGCACGTCGTCCACTTGTGGTGACCGATCCGGGACTGCAACGCACGCCGTGGCCTGACGTGGTGCTCGACGGGCTGCGGAGCCAAGGGGCGCGTCCGGTGGTGTGGTCGGACGTGTGCCCCAACCCCCGGGCGACGCAGGTGCTCAGCGGTGCCGAGACGTACCGCACCGCTGGGTGCGACGTGATCGTGGCGGTGGGCGGCGGCTCCGTCATCGACGCCGCCAAGGGGGTGGCGCTGGTCGTCTCCAACGGCGGGCACGTCCTCGAGTACGAGGGCGTCGACCGGGTCCGTCTGCCGCTGCCGCCGATAGTTGCCGTCTCGACGACCGCGGGCAGCGGCGCCGACGTCTCCCAGTTCTGCGTCATCAACGACGCGGACCGGGGGACCAAGGTGACCATCGCGAGCCGGTCCCTGGTCCCGGATGTCGCGGTCATCGACCCGGCCACCCACGCGACCGTTCCCGCCGACGCCAATGCGGCGGCCGCGATAGACGTGCTCTCGCACGGGGTGGAGGCTTATTTTTCGCGTGCCGCGGGCCCGCTGACCGATTCGCATGCCCTCCGTTCCGTCGCGTTGTGCGTGCACGCCCTCGACCGTCTGGCAGGAGGGGACGCACACAGTCGTGAGCAGCTGGAACAGATGGCGCTGGCCTCGCTCGAGGCTGGGATGGCGTTCAGCAACGCAGTGCTGGGCGCGGTCCATGCCATGAGTCACCCCGTTGGGGGACGGTACGACTCCACCCACGGACGGATCAACGGTGTGCTGCTGCCCCACGTGGTCCGGCACAACGGTGAGACGCTCACCCCGGGACGGGTCGAGGATCTCGTCCGGGCGGTCGGCATTCCCGCCAGCGCGCGGCCCACGATATCGGTGGACAGAATCGCGAACCGATTCCGGGACCTCGCCGACGGCATCGGTCTGCCGGGGGGCCTGGCCGATCTCGGGGTGCGGGCGGACGACATCCCGATCCTCACCGAGCACGCGATAGCTGACCTCTGTATGGCCACCAACCCGAGACCGGCCACCAGCGAGGACATCGACGGTCTCTACAGGGAGGCGTCATGACAGCCCCGGGGCCCGGTGCCGCGCCGAGGGACGAGGGGCCCACCGATCTGGACACCCTGCTGGGCCTGCGGTCGGTCAAGCGCAGCTTCTTCGACCAGTACCGCGAGGCCGAATCACGCCTTCGCAGGTCCATGCACGCGCTCGACCGGGTCTCCGGGGCGCTGGTGCGGACCGCTGAGGGGCCGGAGGCACTGGTGCGTTCGGTCCTGGGGGTCGCCTACGACCAGCTCGACTCGCACTGGGCACTCATGGCGATTCGAGACGGGCAGCTGCCCTCGGTCGAACCCCGTCATCTCATCATGGATCCAGGGGGACGGTTCGTGGCGTTCGAGGGCGGGGAGTTGTCTCCGGTGCCGGACGATGTTCCCAGCGACGTCGTCAACGCCCTCAATGCGGTACTGCGCGGGGGCGGTTCGGTGGAGCTCGCGGAGGTCAGCGGGCCGGACGCGGTGACGGTGCCGTTGGTACTCCACGGCGGCGTGATCGGGGGACTGGCGTCCTGGGGTCGAGCGGGCCGGCAGGCCGACGACATCGACTCCGTGGTCCTGAGGATCCTCGCCGCGCAGGCGGCGGTGGCGCTACAGAATTCCGTGCTGTTCCGGGACAAGGAGATGCTGCTCGCCCGGGCCGAGGAGGCATACGAGCAGGCCCGTGGTCACGTCGTGGAGCTTTCCCGCCGCAACTCCGAACTCGAGCTGGCGCAGCGGGAGCTCGACGCCGCGCACCGACAACGGATCCTCGATGTCGAGCGTTCGAGGATGGCGCGGGAACTGCATGACAGCGTGTCCCAGCTCGTACTGGGGGCGGGCATGCATCTCCAGCTGGGGCTCGACGTCACCCCGCCCGACGAGGCACCCCGTCCGTTCCTCGACCAGGCGGCGCGGTTGACGGCCCAGGCCGTCGAGCAGTTGCGGTCGGTCATCTACGCACTGCGCACCATCGATGACGAGGACGGCCGACTGAGTCGCCTTATCGACGATCTGTGCAGGTTGCATGTGCCGTCGCACGTCGAGGCCGAGGTCGTCGTCGTTGGGGAGGAGGTCCCCACACCTCCCGAGGTCGAGCACGAGATAGTCCGTATCGCGGGGGAGGCCCTGTCCAACGCGGCGAGGCACGCCGATGCGAGCCGGATGATCGTGACCGTGGAGTTCGGGGACGGGACTGTCGGTCTGACGGTGGAAGACGACGGAAAGGGACGCCCTGACGAGATGCGTCGCCTGCTCGAGCGGCCCCGGGTCGAGTCGCTGCACGGACACCACGGACTGGTGAACATGGCGGAGCGGACGGCGATGGTGGGCGGCCGGATCCGGATCACCGCGTCGGCCCTCGGCGGCGTGGCGATCGCGGTTGTCGTGCCCCACGTGCGTACCGAACCGGGGTCGACGGGAGCCGGGTCCCCGAGGCGGGGGGTGACGGGATGAGCACCGGGCCGATCAGTACCGTCCTCGTCGATGATCACGCCGTCTTGCGCGAGGGCGTCAGATTGATGCTCGAACGGGAGGCCGACATCACGGTGGTCGGCGAGGCGGCGACCGCGGATGACGCGCTGGGGGTGCTCCGCCGCACCCGGCCGGACGTCGCGGTGATCGACCTCAAGCTGGGCGCCGGGTCGGAACTCGACGGGCTCCGGCTGTGCGCGGCGGTCCGAGATCTGCTTCCCGACGTCGCGCCGCTGGTCCTCACCACGTTCCTCGACGAGGCGATCGTGGTACGCGCTGTCCGGGCCGGTGCCCGTGGGTACGTGGTGAAGAATGTGGACGTCACCGAGCTGGTCACCGCGATCCGGTCGGTGTCCGGGGGCCAGAGCGCCTTCGACCCCCGGACGGCCGCGATGGTCGTCGACACCCTCCGCGGCGGGGCTTCCACGCCCGAGATCCTGTCGGGTCGCGAGGTCGAGGTGCTCCGGCTCCTGGCCGAGGGTAAATCGAACAAGGAGATCGGAGTCGAGCTGTTCATCTCGGCCACCACGGCGAAGTTCCACATCAGCAACATCCTGCGCAAGCTCAAGGTCTCACGCCGCGCCGAGGCCGTGTATGTCGCGAGCCGGCAGGGTTTGCTCTGACCAAGGGGGCCGATCGCAGGGCGCGGCGGGGGCCAGGTCGATCACGAGCCATCCGCCGTGGTGCTCGTCGGTACGTGTTCGGATCGCGGCGCCACCCCGGTCGAGCGCGCGGACCCGGTCTCCGAGGTGTTCCAGCGCGGCGAGGTCGAAAGTCCGGACATGTCCGTACTGGGCGACGGCGACCTCCTCGAACGGGACGGCGATGACCAGACGCCTCCGGGCGAGCCGGAGCGACTCGCGGATGACATCCCACCCCGAGGTTTCGTCCAGGTGTTCCAGGACGTGGACCAGGTAGACGGTATCCGCCATCCCGGGTGCGAGCGGCGTGCCGCGGGCGTCCAGGCAGACCGTGGCCGGGGGAGCGTCCCCGTCGGGTGCGCAGGTCCGGAGCAGGCGGAGCACGGAGGGGTCCAGATCGCACGATATGGTCCGCACCCCCTCACGGGCCAACCGCAGGGACAGGAATCCAAAGCAGCACCCGATCTCCAGGGCACTGTCCCCGGCCTGCTCGCCGACCGCCCGGTCGTGGACGGGGGAGAACGGGCACGCCCCGCGGGCCAGTGCCGCGATCGAGGAGCGGTAGTAGGCGGACCAGCACTCCTGCCACGACCCGCTCCGGGAGGTGACGAGCGCGGTCACGGCCCGGTGGAACTCCTCGACGGTGCGCAGGACGCCCGTGTGGAGCAGGTCGCGCGCCATCGTGGGGATCACCGCCTCGCTGAGCTCGTCGTTGTCGAAGTCGTGCCCCAGGCACACCCGGTCGGCGTCCGCGTGGACGAGGAACGCGCCGAGTCGCCGGGCGGCGACGCCCGGGCCGCCCCGCGCCACGGAGATCTCCCTGGGGGCCCGGGGCGTCAGCATGGTGTCCATGCCCGCGGACGCTAGGTCGGCGCGGGCCGCACGGCGGGTCGAATCGACTGTGTTCCGGCAGGTCGACCGGGTACGGACCTGGCCGTTCGGACGGTCCGGCACGGCGGTCCGCGGCGTCGGCGTCAGATGCAACGTGCGTGCAACGTCCGGGGGAATAGTGTCGTGGCTCACAGTCGCCGACCGCAGGGGTCGGCGTCCCGAAGAACGCGAGAGGTGTCGACATGCCCGTCTTCTCCCAGCCCGGTTCCGCCGACGCGGTGATGTCCTACGAGAGCCGCTACGACCACTACATCGGCGGCGAGTGGGTCGCGCCGGTCAAGGGCGAGTACTTCGAGAACGTCGCCCCGCAGACCGGGCAGGTCTTCTGCGAGGTCGGCCGCGGTACCGCGGAGGACATCGAGGCCGCGCTGGACGCGGCCTGGGCCGCTGCGCCGGCGTGGGGCGCGAGCTCCGCCACGGAGCGGTCGCTGGTCCTGCTCCGGATCGCCGATCGCATGGAGGAGAACCTCGAGAAGATCGCGCTCGCCGAGTCGTGGGACAACGGCAAGGCGATCCGCGAGTGCCTGGCGGCCGACATCCCGCTGGCGATCGACCACTTCCGCTACTTCGCCGGCGCGATCCGCGCCCAGGAGGGCGGCATCTCCGAGATCAACGGGGACACCGTCGCCTATCACTTCCAGGAGCCGCTCGGCGTGGTCGGCCAGATCATCCCGTGGAACTTCCCGATCCTCATGGCGGTCTGGAAGCTGGCCCCGGCCCTGGCCGCCGGCAACTGCGTGGTGCTCAAGCCGGCGGAGCAGACCCCGGCATCGATCCTGTTCCTGATGTCGGTCATCGGCGACCTGCTGCCGCCGGGCGTGATCAACGTGGTCAACGGCTTCGGCACCGAGGCCGGCAAGCCGCTCGCGTCCAACCCGCGCATCCGCAAGGTGGCCTTCACCGGCGAGACCACCACGGGCCGGCTGATCATGCAGTACGCGTCCGAGAACCTCATCCCGGTGACCCTCGAGCTCGGCGGCAAGAGCCCCAACATCTTCTTCGAGGACGTCATGGACGCCGACGACGACTTCCGTCAGTCCGCGCTCGAGGGCTTCGCGATGTTCGGCCTCAACCAGGGCGAGGTGTGTACGTGTCCCTCGCGCGCGCTGGTGCAGAAGTCGATCATCGATGACTTCACCGACCTCGCGATCGAGCGGGTCAGGCAGATCAAGACCGGAAATCCGCTCGACACCGAGACGATGATGGGCGCCCAGGCCTCGACCGACCAGCTCGAGAAGATCCTGTCCTACATCGACATCGGCAAGCAGGAGGGCGCCGACGTGCTCACCGGCGGCGGCCGCGCCGAGCTCGAGGGCGATCTCGCCGGCGGCTTCTACGTGGAGCCGACGGTCTTCCGCGGCCACAACAAGATGCGCCTGTTCCAGGAGGAGATCTTCGGCCCGGTGCTCTCCCTGAGCTCGTTCACCGACTTCGACGACGCCATGATGATCGCCAACGACACCCTCTACGGTCTCGGCGCCGGCGTGTGGTCGCGCAACGGCACCACCGCCTACCGGGCCGGCCGCACCATCCAGGCCGGCCGGGTGTGGACCAACACCTATCACCAGTACCCGGCCCACGCGGCGTTCGGCGGCTACAAGCAGTCCGGCATCGGGCGCGAGAACCACCGGATGATGCTCGACCACTACCAGCAGACCAAGTGCCTGCTCGTGGGCTACTCGGGCAAGCCCCAGGGCTTCTTCTGATCCAGCGCTTCTTCTGAGAGGAGACCGGTCATGGACGACGTCTGCGGATTGCCCTCGGGAGGGAGCGTGTCGATCGCGGCGCGGGCCCTCCCGCCCGAGGGGGCGCCGGCCGCGCTGCCGGCGCGCGTCGTGGTCACCGAGCCGGCCGCGCAGCTGATCCGCGAGCTGGTCGAGCGCCACGGGCCGGTGATGTTCCACCAGTCCGGCGGGTGCTGCGACGGTTCGGCGCCCATGTGCTACCCGGACGGGGAGTTCCGCGTGGGGCAGCGGGATGTCCTCGTGGGGGAGGTGGACCTGGCGCAGGGCGCCCGGGACGTACCGGCGGACGACGACGACGAGGCGCGCCTGAACTCGTCGTCGTCGTCGACCCGGGTGCGCGTCTGGATCTCGGGCCCACAGTTCGACACCTGGAAGCACACGCAACTGGTGTTGGACGCGGTCCCGGGCAGGGGCTCGGGGTTCAGTCTCGAGAACCCGACCGGCAAGCGGTTCCTGTCGCGGGCGCGCACGTTCGATGAGCGGGAGCTGGCACTGCTGGAGGAGTTCCCGCCGAAGCTGGGCGGCGAGCTGGAGGACTGAGAGCGCCGTGCCGTGGCCGCCGGGAGCGCACCGGCCCGGGCCGATCCGCCCAGGCCGGTCGGCTTCCGGCGGTAGAGTCCATTCATGGATACCGACCGAGTGAACGCTGCCGACCCGCTCGACGTCGATGTCGAGTTCCTCACCGCCGACCTGCGCTCCGACCTGCTGCGACGCTGGAACGACCCGCAGCGGCGCTACCACAACGAGACGCACCTGCGTGCTGTGCTCCGGGCGATCGACGCCCTCGAGGCGGACGGTGAATCCTTCGACGGGACCGCGGTCCGCCTGGCCGCGTGGTGCCACACCGCGGAGTTCGATCCCACGGAGTCGGAGAACAACGAGAAGTCGGCGGTGTGGGTCGAGCGGAAGCTCGATCCGGCCGCGCCCGTCGAGGAGGTCGCGCGGCTCGTCCGACTGATGGGCGGGCACCGCGTGGAGGCCGGGGATCCCAACGGCTCGGTCCTGTCGGATGCCGACCTGGTGGTGCTGGGGTCGGACCCGGAGACCTACGACGCCTACACCCACGACGTGCGGCACGAGTACGCGCACGTGCCGGGGGACCGGTTCGTCGCGGGGCGGATCGCCGCGCTGGAGGGCCTGCTCGAACGTAGGTCGGTGTACCTGACCCGGGCGGGACGCGACGCGTGGGAGCGCCAGGCGCACGCCAACCTCAATCGCGAGCTCGGGCTGCTGCGGGCGGGTCTCGGCGAGGACTGATCCCAGCCCGCGCATGGCTGCCGTCGAGAAGAGGGTTTCGTACACTCGCTTCTCGGGAAACGCGTGCGAAAGACTCTTCGAGACGAATGGCTGCCGGATCCCGGCCGCCGGTCAGACCCCGGGCGGCCGGGCTGCGTCGGTGTATTCGGCCACGCCGTTGGCGACCATGATCTCGGTGATGGCCTCCACGTCGGCCTCGCCGGGCAGGCCCCAGCCCGCCTCGTAGCCGTAGATCTCGGCCAGCGAGGTCGAATCGCGGGTGCCGCGGGCCAGTTCCACATCGGTCGGGCCGATCAGTGCCGGGTGCGGGACACCGACCGCGCCGGAGACCTTGATCAGCTCACGGCGCAGGGAACGGATGTAGTTGGCGCAGCGCTCGGCCATCGAGGTGGGATCGACGCCCCGGATGAGCCACGGGTTCTGGGTGGCCACGCCGGTCGGACAGCCGCCGGTGTGACACTGCTGGGCCTGGATGCACCCCACCGAGAGCATCGGCTCCCGGGCCACGTTGATCATGTCGACGCCGAGCGCGAACGCGACCACGGCATTCTCGGGAATGCCGAGCTTGCCCGAGCCCATGAACACCACGTCGTCGGTGAGCCCGGCCTCGGCGAAGATCGAGTAGACGCGGGGGAAGCCGAGCCGGAACGGCAGTGACACGGCGTCGGAGAACACGAGCGGGCCGGCACCGGTCCCGCCCTCGCCGCCGTCGATCGTGATGAAGTCGACGCCACGCTCGCGAGGGATCATCGCATCGGCCAGATCCTCCCAGAACCCTGTGTCGCCCACGGCGGACTTGATGCCCACCGGCAGCCCGGTGCGGTCGGCGATGTCCTCCACCAGATCGAGGAGTGAGTCCACGTCGTGGAAGGCGGTGTGGCGGGACGGGCTGGCGCAGTCCTCGCCCATGGGGATCCCGCGCAGCTGCGAGACTTCCTCGGTGATCTTCGCCGCCGGCAGCAGCCCGCCGAGACCCGGCTTGGCGCCCTGGCTGAGCTTGATCTCGATCGCCCGGATGGGATTCTTCTCGGTGACCGCGACGAGCTTGTCGATGTCGAAGCGCCCGTCGGCGTCCCGGCAGCCGAAGTAGGCGGTGCCGATCTGATAGATGAGGTCGGCGCCGTTCTGGTGGTACGGGCTCAGCCCGCCCTCCCCGGTGTTGTGCAGGGCTCCGGCGAGGGCTGCTCCGCGGTTGAGCGCCTCCACCGCGGGCGCGGAGAGGGCGCCGTAGCTCATGCCGGAGATGGTCACGAAGGAGTCGGGACGGAAGGCGCGGGCGCGGCCGCGGGCCCCGCCGAGGATCTTGGCGGGCGGGGTGGGCAGGAACTCGCCGGAGTGGATATGGGCGGACAGCGAGACGTCGCTGAAGGTCCGCTGCTTGACCAGGGGGTATCCCTCGAGGAACTCGACGTCGTTGTCCGTGCCGAATCCGAACGTGGTGGCCCGGCCCTCGGCGGACTCGTAGACCCAGTCCCGCTGGTTGCGGGTGAACGGGCGCTCCTCGTCGTTGCCCGCGACGATGTACTGCCGCAACTCCGGTCCGATCGAGGTCAGCGCCATGCGGGCGTGGCCCAGGATCGGGAAGGTCCGCAGGATCGGATACCGCGTCTGCCGCAGGTCTGCGGCCGCGACCGCGGCCAGCGCGGCCAGCGGTGCGCCGAGGAGCCACTTGCGCAAGGGAGCCTCCTGGAGGGGGTCCGGGAACGACGAGTCCTCATTCTGGCCCACTCGGAGGGGCCCTGTCCGGCGGCGCGCGGGACCGGCTCGCCGAGCGTCAGGGTAGGACGCGGGAGACGACCTCGGCGGAGACGGCATCGAGCAGCGGACCGGCGTTGGCTATGGAGCGCTTGATGTCCGGCTCCTTCTCGGTGAGCGCGGCGGCGGTGACGAACCCGGCGGCGGCCACACGGTCCGCCTCCAGGTCCAGGCGGCCACACACGGCCACCACGGGGACGCCGTGAGTGCGGCAGAGCGAGGCCACGCCCAGCGGGGTCTTGCCGTGCATGGTCTGGTCATCCAGTCGTCCCTCGCCGGTGACCACCAGGTCCGCGGCTGAGACCACGTCCTCCAACCCGGTCAGGGTGCCGAGTACCTCGAATCCGGGGTCGAGTGATGCCCCGAGCAGCTCGCGGGCGATGAACCCCACCCCGCCTGCGGCGCCGGAGCCGGGGGCGTCCGGGTCGACGTCCAGGCCCTGGTTCCGCAGGACCTCGACCAGCCGGGCGAGCCCGGCCTCCAGGCTGTCGACCTCCTCTGGGGAGGCGCCCTTCTGTGGCGCGTAGACGCGGGCGGCGCCCAGTGGGCCGAGCAGGGGATTGTCGACGTCGCAGGCCACGAGGACGCGGGCGGCCCGCACCGCGGGGTCGAGGCCGTCCAGGTCGACGGTCGCAAGCCGCCGGAGCGCGCCGCCGCCGTCGGGGAGCTCGTTTCCGTCTGAGTCGAGGAACCGCACGCCGAGGGCGGACAGCATGCCGGTGCCGCCGTCGGTGGAGGCGCTGCCACCGATGCCCAGGTGGATGTTGCCACGGCCGGAGCGCAGGGCCTCCAGCATGACCTCTCCGACGCCGCGGCTGGACGCCTCGAGTGGCCGGGGGACGCCTCCGGGCAGTCGGAGCAGCCCGCATGCGTCGGCCATCTCCACGAACGCGGTATCCGGGTCGATGGCGGCGAACGAGGTCTCGACCGGTTCGCCGGTGGGGCCGGAGGCGGTGACCGGCACCGGGCGTGCCCCACCGGCGACCATCACCTCGAGGCTCCCCCCGCCGCCGTCGGCGACCGGGCGTTCGACCACGTCCGTGTCGGGGTGCGCACGGCGGGCGCCCTCGGCCGCGTGATGGCAGGCCTCGATAGCGGTGAGTGAGCCCTTGAAGGCCCCGCAGGCCACGACGATCGTCACCCCTGCATCATCCCCCATGAGTGTCGGCGAACACACGACGGCCCGGGATCGTGACCGAAAGCGGTGGTCGCGATCCCGGGCCGTGCTGCACCGGGGGAGGTGCGGGTATGAGGTCGGCCGAACCGGCCGGTGGTCGTCTTAGACCGCGACCTCGTCGGCGCCGGAGCTCAGGCCGGCGAGCGAGCCGGTGTCGATCGAACCGGTCTCCTCCGCCTCGTCGTCGGTGGCCGTGGTGTCGTCCTCGGAGGACGCGGCGGAGCCGGTGTCCGTGTCGGTCTCGGCCGCGGCGGCCACGTCCTCATTCTCCTCGCTGCTGCCCGGCAGCGAGCCGGTGTCGAGCGAGCCGGTCTCCTCGGCGTCGTCGGTGGCGTCCTCGTCCGCGGAGCCCGAGCCGGTGCCACCGTCGACCAGGTCACTGCCGGTGTTCGGGGAGACGCCGAGGCTGCCGAGCTCGACCGAACCCGGGTTCGGGGTCTCGGCGTCGAGATTGACATTGAGGGCCAGGCTGCCCGCGTCGAGCGCCAGGTCCGTGCCGAGGGCGCCCTCGAGGCTGCCGTCCTCACCCGTGAGGTCGGACAGGCTGCCCTCCTCGCCGGCGAGGTTCTCGAGGCTGGCGGTGGGGCCCTCGGGCGTGGTGGCGTCCTGCGCGGCGGCGAGGCCCGGGAATGCGATGGCGGCACCGATGCCGAACGCGCCGACGGCGGCGATCTTCGCGGTGGTCCGGTTGGTGGTCTTGCGGTGGGTGTTCGTCACTGCTGAACGTCTCCGATCTGCATTGACCACGATGTGTCTCATCGCGGGCATCCCGGCCGTGTGGCTGGGGTGCGTCGGCGACACTACAAGTGACATCCGGGCATGTCAGCCCCCGATTTGTTCAGTGGCGCTTCAGGTAACAGTTCGGTGATGTGGTGCACCGCAGCGTGTGCCCGGACCGGCGGCGGGAGGCGTCGCGCCTGCCTAGGGTGGGTCCATGGACACCTCCGATCGTCCGGACCGCCAGTCGTGGGGGCCTCCCGTCGTGGTGGAGACCCACGGGGCGCTCATCTTGCTCTGTGGTGACAAGGCTCACAAAGTACGCAAACCGATCGATCTGGGCTTCCTCGACAACCGCACCGTGCGGGCGCGCGCGGAGCAGAGCCGACGGGAGGTGGAACTGGGCCGTCGGCTCGCCCCGGACGTGTATCTCGGTGTGTTGCAGGTGCGCCGGCCCCGCTCGCCCGATGGGCAGGACGACGACAACGACGACGAGATCATCGACCACGTCGTGGAGATGCGCCGACTCCCGGAGCGGGAGAGCCTCGCCTGGCTGGTGCGGGAGCGGGAGGCCGGCGCGTCCCGGGTCGGCGATACGGACATCGTGGGTGGCCTGGGCGAGGTGGCCCGGCAGGTCGCGCGTCTGCACGCGGACAGCCACCGCACGCCGGAGATCGACGCGGCGGGCGACCCGGGCGTGGTGGGTGGTCTCTGGACGGAGTCGCTCGAGCACCTGCGCGGACTGAGCGTGGGCGAGGACGCGCCGGGGATCGTTGACGACATCGCGGACCTCGCCGGCGCCTACCTGCGTGGCCGCGGTCCGCTGCTGCGAGCACGGATCGAGGAGGGCCGGGTCGTGGACGGCCACGGGGATCTACTGGCCGCGGACGTCTACCTGACCGGCGACGGGCCGCGGATCATCGACTGCCTCGAGTTCGACGACCGCCTCCGGTTCGGGGACGCCGTGTTGGACATCGGGTTCCTGGCCATGGATCTCGACCGGTCGGGGGCGACCGACCTCGCCGTCGTCGTCCTCGAGGCCTATCGCGAGGCCTCCGGCGACGACGCGCCGGCGTCACTCGTGCACCACTACATGGCGTATCGCGCGCTCGTGCGCGCCAAGGTCGCCGCGATCCGCGCCGCGCAGACGGACTCCGGCGGCGCTGACGCCCGCCTCGCGGTGGAGTTGGCCGCCTGGGCCGTCGACGGCCTGCTGCGGGCGCGCGTGCGGCTGGTGCTGGTGGGCGGGGTCTCCGGCTCCGGTAAGTCGACGGTCGCCGCGCCCCTGGCGGCCGCGCTGGGCGCCGAGCTGGTGCGCTCGGACCCGATGCGATCGGACGTGGCGCGGCGCGAGGGCGGGGAGGGCCGCTATTCGCCGGAGGCGATCGCGGCCGTCTACGCCGAGATGCTCGACCGCGCGGCCGGCCACCTCGCGCTGGGACGCAGCGTGGTGCTGGATGCCACGTGGCTCGAGCCGCGGCGGCGGGCCGAGGCCGAGACGGTGGCCGCCGACGCCCATGCCGAGCTCGTGGAGATCTCGTGCACCGCACCCCGCGACGAGCTGGCGCGGCGGGTCACCGACCGGGCCCGGGCGGGAACGGACCCGTCCGAGGCGACGGTCGAGGTGCTCGACGCCCAGCTGGCGGACAGGGCGCCGTGGCCCGAGGCGGTCGAGCTGGACACCACCGCGCTGGACGGCCGCGACGGCGACGCGGTCCGGCGGTGGGCCGAGCGCGAGTTGGGCCCGCTGCCCTGGGTATGACCCGCCGGGTCAGATGATCTGCCGCCGATGTCGTCAGGGGGCCGGCGCGTGGCCGGGCGGGCGGGGGATGGATGTCACGAACTGCATGGACCGGTACGGCCAGCCGGCCGGCCCGGCCGCCGAATCGTGGGTGTTCCACTGGCTCACCATGACGTACCACTGCTCCGGCGTGGAGCCCGGGATCGGGCAGCCGCAGTACAACTGGGCCACGCGGGCGGGGCCGGAGGCCGGGTCGGTGCCGTCGGACTCGTCGCCCCACGCGCTGCCCGGCAGCAGCGTGGCGTGGGCCGTCACCGAGCGGTCCAGCAGGTCCGACCCGATCTGCGAGAACGTCAGGCAGTCGATCCGGTAGTGCTCCGCGTTGAAGTACGTGAGGGTCCAGAAGTCCTCGCAGCGCCGCAGATACATCTCGCCGATGCGGCCCGGCAGCACGATGGTCGTGGGGTTGCCCCAGTCCCAACGGCCGTCCTTGAAACCGTAGGTCTGCCAGTGCCCGGTGCTCGGGTCGTCGAGGTGCACCTCGCGCACGCGCATCAGGATGGCGCCCTTGTCGCGCTGGAAGCCGGTCGACATGACGTACACCCAGCCGTCGCCGCCTCGCTCCCACGTCCACAACTGGCGGTGGCCGCCCTCGAGCCGGGGCGAGAACTCGGCGCCCGTCGGCTCCCACGTGCGGCCGTCATCGGTGGAGCGGTGGATCTGCGTGCGGGTGACCGTGCCGAGCCCCTCGTTGACCATGACGTGCAGGTACATGGTGTCGCCGATGGTCAGCACGTCGCTCGGCAGGACGGTCGAACAGCCGCGGCCGTGCACGTAGCCGAGGAGCTGCGACGCGTAGTCGCGCGGACCCGGGCCGGCGGCGTCCGCCCACTCGATGCCGGCGGCCGGATCGGCGGTGTCGGAGAACAGCCCGACGGGGGAGCGCCAGTCCGGGTTGCCGGGCCCGGGCCGGTCGTCGGTCGTGGGCACGCACTGCGCGATCCCCGGATGCGGTTTGCCGACGTGCGGGGCGCCCATCCCCGCACCGGCGAAGGTGTCCCCGAACACGGCGAGCAGTCGCCCGGAGGGGGTCCGGGCGACGATTCCCAGGTCTGTGCCCTCCATGCCGAACCGGGTGGTGATCCCGGGACCGCTCAGATCACGGACCTTGCGGGTCGCGGTCGAGGGCGCGGCGGGGGCCTGCGGCGTCTCCGTCATAAAGCAGACGCTACCGCGGTAGCGCGTGACGGGGACCGACTCCGGCCGAGGTTCGGCGGGGGTGGTCGGCGGGGCTGCAGGTGTGGAGCGGAGACCTCCGAGGCCGGAGGCGGGCGGTCGTTGTCGGGTCACAGAAATTTTCAGTGCAGTCCACACATGTCGATTGCGGAGGCGTATGGTCTTGCTCGTGACCCACCCATTCGCGCGGGCCGGGAGGGAACTCGTCCCCGGCCACTGGTTCGGCTCCGCCGCCGTGCTGGCCCTCGGGTGCGCGCTCGCCCTGACCGTCGTGGGGTTCGGGCACGGCGTCCCGCTGGCGATCGCGGTCTTCGCGGCCATCGCCGCGGTGGCGCTGTGGAATTCCCCGCTCCGGGTGGCCGGGCACGTGCCGCTGGATTCGGTCCGTAGCCGGGCCGACTCCGACTCCGAGAAGGCCGTGGTGGTTCTCTGGCGTCCGGGCTGCGCCTACTCGTCGGCGCTGCGCCGCCGGGCCGCCCGTGAGGGCCTCGAGGTCCACTGGGTGAACATCTGGCGCGACGAGGACGCCTACGAGCTGTGTCGCAGCATCAACCGTGGCTCCGAGGAGACGCCCACGGCCATGGTGCTCGACCCCCGGGTCGGCGGCCCCGTCGTCATCCCGGCCTCGGTCCCCGGGATCCGCGAGGCCACCGCAGCCCGCTCCCTGCCGTCCCGGCGGGCGCCCCGTCTGGGCTGAAAAGCCTTGTGTCCCTTCGCTTTCTGAGCGAGGGTGTCGGTATGACCACCTTGCTTCCTCGTCCCATGACCGCTGCGGCCTGTACCGCCTCCCTCGGCCTCGCCCTGGCGCTCGGTGCCCCCGTCGCCGCCGCGCAGGACGGCGGTGCGCCGACCGACTCGGGCTCCCTGAGTATCGGTTCCGTCGGCGGCACCTCCGTCGGTGTCGCGGAGAAGGTGGGCCTCGGTGCGGCCGCCGGTTCCCTGCCCGGTCAGTGCTCCGCGATGGGCTCTGTCGGGTTCGCCGATCACAACCAGACCCGGGCCGTTCCGGGCGAGAACCCGGGCGAGACCGCCTTCCTGGTCGACACCAACAAGTCGTCCGAGGGCAGCACCACCACCGAGAACGTCGAGGTCCACTGGGTCAACACCGACACCGGCGCGGGCGGGACCCTGGTCGAGGGGCACGGTGAGGACGACATCCACTGGGTCGAGTTCAACGGCGACGACGTGTGGGGTGCCATCGTCGACACCGGCCCCGGCACCATCGAATGGACGATGTCGGCCACGGAGGACGGGTTGTTCCTGCCCACCTTCTCGCTCGACCTGCTGATCCCGACCGGCTCGGGCAGCAACCCGTACGGCGGCTGCGGCGGCGTGGTCACCGTGCCCTGATCGGCGCAGCCGGCCGGGCTGTCCCGCGGGCGTTCGGAGACCCCCTCAGGCGCCCAGCCCGGCGGCCTCGTGACGCAGCTCGGCCCCGTCGGCGACGAGGGCCGCGGTCCTGCGGTGGGCCTTGATGACCGAGGTCCCGTCGCGCAGCGGCAGCGGGATCACCTCCTCGGCCTCGACGCCGGCGAGCAGCAGGCGCGCGCGGATGAGCTCGGAATCGATCTCGGCACCCAACAGCAGCGCGTTGTTCGAGATCCAGATCAGGAACAGGAAGATGATGGCGCCGGCCAGCGAGCCGTAGGTGGCGTTGTAGTTGCTGAAGTGGGATGCGTAGAAGGTGAAGCCCCAGCCGCCGGCGATGGTCACGACCAGGGCGACGATCGTGCCGGGGGACAGGTAGCGGAATCGCGGCCGGCGGACGTTCGGGGTGAGTTGGTAGAGGATCCCGATCACCAGCACCACGATGGCCACCAGCGCCGGCCACTTGAGGAATGACCACACCGTGAGCGCGAGATCACCCAGCCCGACGAATCTGAAGACGCTCTCGGCCAGCCCGCCGGTGAGGGTGAGGATGAGGGCCGCGCACGCCAGCAGCGCCACGAGAAACGCGGTGAGCAGCACGAACGCCGGTCGTCGCCACCAGAACGGGCGCCCTTCCCCGACGCCGTAGATGCGGTTGAGGGCGCGGCCGAACGCGCCGACGTAACTCGAGGCGGTCCAGAGCGCGCCGAGCAGGCCGACCACCAGCGCTAAGCCGGCGGCCCTCGTGCGCACGAGGCTTTCCACGGGGCCGCGGAGAAACTCGACGGTCGCCTGCGGAACCGAATCGTTGAGCAGTTGCATCACCGCCTGGACCGTCTCGTCGCCGCGGCCGAACACGCCGAGCAGGGAGACCAGCACGATCATCGTCGGCAGCAGCGACAGCACCGCGTGGTAGGTCAGCCCGGAGGCCATGTCCATGCAGTTGTCCGAGTTGAATTTCGGCAGGGCGCGTCTGAGCGCGTACACGGCGCCGCGGCGCGCAAGCGTGCCCGGGACCTCGGACGCCCCCTCCCTCTCCCGCAGATACCCGATGCCGCGGCGATGCAGTGTCTCGTCGCCTGCGATGAGTTCGGCCGCCCTGGCGTCGGTCACCGTCGTCCCGCCTCCCCGGTGCCGGGGCACCGCCTGCTGATCGTGGGGATCGGGCTCCGCGCCGCGGTGGGTGGCGGCCCCGATCCTCCCCACTCTGGCAGGACGACGACGACGGCGATGCCCGGTTGACGTGCACCGGCCCCGGTCGGCGGCGAACAGGTCTGGAACTGTGATCTGGATAACAGTAGGCTGAGAGGGTGAAGTCCTCCGTTCCTTTTCGCCGCCTCGCCGTGGGCCGGGTCCGTGGGGGTCCCGGGCGGGACCGCCGCGGCATTCTTCGCTGACCCGGGTCGCCGGGGACGGTCGTCGGGCCCCGGAGTACGTGCCAGCCCTGAGAGAAATCTCACAAGGTGGAATCGTTTCCCACGTCAAGGACAGTGGTTTGACTTGCACGACTTGTGTGGGTAGCCCCCTCTGCCCATATTATTTTCCAGCCGGAGAGCCTCGGTTCTCTGTGTGCGGGTGCTCCGACAGTCACGGGGTCGACCCGTCGACAAGCGAAGGCGAAGTGATGAAGACGAATCCCGGCCCACAAGGCCTGTACCGCCCGGAGTACGAGCACGATGCCTGTGGTGTCGCGTTCGTGGTGGACATGTACGGACGTCAGTCCCGGGACATCGTCGAGAAGGCGATCGCCGCGCTGGTGAACCTCGAGCACCGCGGCGCCGTGGGCGCCGAGGTGAACACCGGCGACGGCACGGGCTTGTTGATCCAGATACCTGACAGGTTCCTCCGCGAGGTGTTGCGTGAGGAGCAGAACAGAGAACTACCCGAGGCCGGTGCGTATGCAACCGGCCTTTGTTTTCTCCCGCAGTCCCGGATGCTGGCCATGGACGCCATGCGGATGGTCGAGCGGATAGGCGCCGAACAGGGCGTCAGCGTGATCGGTTGGCGCGAGGTCCCGGTCGACGACTCCTCGGTCGGCGCGATCGCCCGCGACGCGCAGCCCACGATCCACCAGATCTTCGTCAAGGCGGCCGGCCCGGACGGACGGCTGCTCACCGGGCTCGAACTCGAGCGCAAATGTTTCGTCGTCCGGAAGCGGTGCGAGCACGAACTGGGCAGCAAGGGTCCCGGCCGCGGAGACATCGGCTCCGAGACGGTCTACTTCCCCTCACTGAGCCCGCGGACCATGGTCTACAAGGGCATGCTCACCGAGAAGCAGCTCCCGGACTTCTACGTCGACCTCCGGGACGAGCGCGTCGAGTCGGCGCTGGGCATCGTGCACTCCCGGTTCTCCACCAACACGTTCCCGGCGTGGCCGCTGGCCCACCCGTTCCGCTACGTCGCGCACAACGGCGAGATCAACACCGCGCGCGGCAACGAGAACTGGATGCGGGCCCGCGAGTCGCTCATGTCGAGCGAGCACATCGAGGACCTGTCGGCGGCGCTGCCGATCTGCACCCCCGGCGGATCGGACACCGCCCGCTTCGACGAGGCGCTCGAGTTGCTGACCCTGGCCGGTCGGCCGCTGCCGCACGCCGTGCTCATGATGGTCCCCGAGGCCTGGGAGCGGCACGCGACCATGGACCCCGCCAAGCGGGCGTTCTACGAGTACCACGCCTCGCTCATGGAGGCCTGGGACGGGCCGGCCTCGATCACCTTCACCGACGGCACCGTGATCGGCGCCGTGCTCGACCGCAACGGTCTGCGCCCCTCGCGCATCTGGGTGACCGACGACGGCCTCGTCGTGATGGCCTCCGAGGTGGGCGTGCTCGACATCCCGCAGGACAAGGTCGTCACCAAGACCCGCCTGCGGCCGGGCCGGATGTTCCTGGTCGACACCGAGCAGGGCCGGATCATCGACGACGAGGAGATCAAGACCTCCCTCGCCGCCGAGCACCCGTACCGCACCTGGCTCGACGAGGGCATCACCCGCCTCGAGGACCTGCCCGAGGTCCGACACGAGATCATGAGCCACGAGCGCGTGGTGCTGCGCCAGCGGGTCTTCGGCTACACCGAGGAGGAGCTGCGGATACTCGTCTCTCCGATGGCCGCCACGGGTGCCGAGGCGATCGGATCCATGGGTACCGACACCCCGCTGCCGGTGCTGTCCCAGCGGTCGCGGATGCTGTTCGACTTCTTCGCCCAGCGATTCGCCCAGGTCACCAACCCGCCGCTCGACGCCATCCGGGAGGAGTTGGTCACCAGCTACGGCGTGACCCTGGGCCCGGAGGGCGACCTCATCAACCCGGGGCCGGACTCGTGCCGGCAGGTCCGACTGGACAACCCGATCCTCAGCAACACCGACCTCACCACGCTCATGGCGGCCGGTCGGGTCCGTCCCGGCCTGCAGTCGGTCGTCGTCCGGGGCCTGTACAACGTCGCCCACGGCGGTCGCGGCCTGCGCATCGCGCTCGGCCGGATCCGCCGCGAGGTCTCCCGCGCCATCGAAGACGGCGCGTCGATCATCGTGCTGTCGGATCGCGAGTCGGACGAGCGCAACGCGCCGATCCCGTCGCTGCTGCTGACCTCGGCCGTCCACCACCACCTGGTGCGGGAGAAGACCCGGACCCGCGTCGGCCTGGTGATCGAGTCCGGCGATGCCCGCGAGGTCCACCACATGGCCGTGCTCTTCGGTTACGGCGCCGAGGCGATCAACCCGTACATGGCGTTCGAGTCGATCGACGAGCTCGTCAAGACCGGCGACCTGACCGGCGTCGAGACCGAGGTGGCCTACGCCAACTACCGCAAGGCGGCCGCCAAGGGCGTGCTCAAGGTGATGTCCAAGATGGGCATCTCCACCCTGGCCTCGTACACCGGCGCCCAACTGTTCGACGTCACCGGTCTGTCGCAGGAACTGTGCGACGAGTACTTCACCGGCTCGATCAGCCCCATCGACGGCATCGACCTGGACGAGATCGCCGAGGACGTGGCCCGCCGTCACCGCTTCGCCTTCCTGCCGCGGCCCGAGGAGGCCGCGCACAGGGAGCTCGAGATCGGTGGCGAGTACCAGTGGCGCCGCGAGGGCGAGTACCACCTGTTCAACCCGGACACGGTGTTCAAGCTCCAGCACTCCACGCGGTCCGGCCGCTACGAGATCTTCAAGGAGTACACCCGTCTGGTCGACGACCAGTCCGAGCGACTGGCCACCCTGCGCGGCCTGTTCGAACTCAGCAGTGACCGCCCGCCCATACCGATCGACCGGGTCGAGCCGGTCTCGGAGATCGTCAAGCGGTTCTCGACCGGTGCGATGAGCTACGGCTCGATCTCCGCCGAGGCGCACGAGACCCTCGCGATCGCCATGAACCGGCTCCACGCGCGGTCCAATTCCGGCGAGGGCGGCGAGTCGACCGACCGCTTCACCCCGGACGCGAACGGCGACTGGCGACGCTCGGCCATCAAACAGGTCGCCTCCGGCCGGTTCGGCGTGACCAGCCACTACCTCGCCAACTGCACCGACATCCAGATCAAGATGGCCCAGGGCGCCAAGCCCGGCGAGGGCGGTCAGCTCCCGCCGAACAAGGTGTACCCGTGGGTCGCCGAGGTCCGCGGCTCGACGCCGGGCGTCGGGCTCATCTCCCCGCCGCCGCACCACGACATCTACTCGATCGAGGACCTGGCGCAGCTCATCTACGACCTGAAGAACGCGAACCCGCAGGCGCGGGTCCACGTGAAGCTGGTCGCCGAGCAGGGCGTCGGCACCGTGGCCACGGGCGTGTCCAAGACACACGCCGACGTGGTGCTCATCTCCGGTCACGACGGCGGCACCGGGGCCTCCCCACTGACCTCCCTGAAGCACGCCGGTGGGCCGTGGGAGCTCGGCCTGGCCGAGACCCAGCAGACCCTGCTGGTCAACGGCCTGCGTGATCGCATCGTCGTGCAGGTCGACGGGCAGCTCAAGACCGGGCGCGACGTGATCATCGCGGCCCTGCTCGGCGGGGAGGAGTTCGGCTTCGCCACCGCCCCGCTCGTGGTGGCCGGCTGCGTCATGATGCGCGTCTGCCATCTCGACACGTGCCCCGTCGGCGTGGCCACTCAGAACCCGGTGCTGCGCGAGCGGTTCAACGGCAAGGCCGAGTACGTCGTGAACTTCATGGAGTTCATCGCCGAGGAGGTCCGCGAGTACCTCGCCGAGCTGGGCTTCCGCTCCCTCGACGAGGCGATCGGCCACTCGGAGTGCCTCGACAAGTCCCGGGCGTTCGCCCACAACAAGCGCATCGCGGGACTCGATCTGGAACCGATCTTCGCCCAGGCCGATTCGCCGTTCATGCACCAGGACCTGCGCTGCACGAAGAAGCAGGACCACAAGCTGGGGAAGGTGCTCGACCGGACGCTGATCGACGACTGCCGCGACGTCGTCGTCGACCCCTCGCGCGGGCCCGTCACCGGCGCCTACCCGATCGCCAACGTCAACCGCTCGGTGGGCACGATGCTCAGCCACGAGATCTCCAGGGCGCACGGCGCCGCCGGGCTCCCCGACGGCTCTGTCGACCTCACCTTCACCGGCTCGGCCGGCAACTCGCTGGGAGCGTTCCTGGCCTCCGGCGTCACGCTCCGGGTCCTCGGCGACGCCAACGACTACGTCGGCAAGGGCCTGTCCGGCGGCCGGATCGTGGTCCGCCCGGCGCACGACGCCGCCCCCGACTTCGTGGCCGAGAACAACATCATCGCCGGCAACGTGATCTGCTACGGCGCCACCGCCGGCGAGGTGTTCCTGCGCGGGATCGTGGGCGAGCGGTTCTGCGTGCGCAACTCCGGCGTCACCGCGGTCGTCGAGGGCGTGGGCGACCACGCCTGCGAGTACATGACCGGCGGAAAGGTCGTCGTGCTCGGCTCCACCGGCCGCAACGTCGCCGCCGGCATGTCGGGCGGCGTGGCCTACTTCTACGACCCCGACGGCGCACTGGCCGAGAACCTCAACGGTGAGCTCGTCGACATCGAGGAGCTCGACGCCGACGACGTGCAGTTCCTCCACGACATCGTGGAGCGGCACGTCGCCGAGACCGACTCGGCCCGGGGCCGGGACATCCTGGGCGGCTGGGCCCAGAACGTGAATCACTTCGCCAAGGTCATGCCGCGCGACTACAAGCGCGTGCTGCTGGCCATCGAGCAGGCGGAGAAGGACGGACGCAACGTGGACGAGGCGATCATGGAGGCCGCAAATGGCTGACCCGAAGGGCTTTCTCAAGCACACCGAGCGCGAGCTGCCGAAGCGCCGGCCGGTCGACCTCCGGATCATGGACTGGAAGGAGGTCTACGAGTCCACGACCCTGCCCGAGGACCACCTGAGGACGCAGGCCTCCCGGTGTATGAGTTGCGGCATCCCGTTCTGCCACCAGGGCTGCCCGCTGGGCAACATCATCCCGGAGTGGAACGACCTGGTGCACCGCGGACGCTGGGACGCGGCGGTGGACAGGCTCCACGCGACCAACAACTTCCCCGAGTTCACCGGGCGCCTGTGCCCGGCGCCGTGCGAGGGGTCGTGTGTCCTGGGCATCAACCAGGAGCCGGTCACCATCAAGCAGATCGAGGTCGAGATCGCCGAGGCCGCGTGGTCCGAGGGCGGCATGGACCCGGTCGTGCCGTCGTTCCGTACCGGGCAGACCGTCGCCGTGGTGGGCTCCGGCCCGGCCGGGCTGGCCGCCGCCCAGCAGCTCACCCGTGCCGGGCACGCCGTCACGGTCTTCGAGCGGGACGACCGCATCGGCGGGCTCATGCGGTACGGGATCCCGGAGTTCAAGATGGAGAAGGCGGTCCTCGACCGCCGCCTGGCGCAGATGGAGGCGGAGGGCACGGTCTTCCGCCCCGGCGTCAACGTCGGCAAGGACATCACCGCCACCCAGTTGCGCGCGCAGTTCGACGCGATCGTGCTGTGCGGCGGCGCCACCCTGCGCCGCGACCTGCCGGTGCCCGGCCGTGAGCTCGACGGGATCCACCAGGCGATGGACTTCCTGCCGCTGGCCAACAAGGCCGCCGCGGGGGATCCCGTGGTGGACGCGGACGGGCTGCCGGAGGTCCACGCGCGTGACAAGCACGTGATCATCATCGGCGGCGGCGACACCGGCGCGGACTGCCTCGGCACCGCGACCCGGCAGGGCGCGAGGTCGGTGAAGAGTTTCGAGATCATGCCCCGCCCGCCGGCCACCCGCGCGGCCTCGACGCCGTGGCCGGTGTACCCGCTGATGTTCCGCACCGCCTCCGCGCACGAGGAGAACGGTGAGCGGGTGTACAGCGTGTCGACCGCCGAGTTCGTGGGCTCCGGCGGGCATGTGACCGCGCTCAAGGGCTCCGAGGTGAAGATGGTCGACGGCCGGTTCGAGCCCGTGCCCGGCTCCGACTTCGAGTACCCCGCCGACCTGGTGCTGCTCGCGATGGGCTTCACCGGCGCGCAACGCTCCGGCCTGTGCTCGGATCTGGGTGTCGACTTCACCGACCGCGGCAACGTGGACCGGGACGGCACCTGGGCGACCAACGTCGACGGGGTCTTCGTGGCCGGCGACATGGGCCGCGGCCAGTCGCTCATCGTGTGGGCCATCGCGGAGGGCCGCTCGGCCGCGGCCGCGGTGGACCGGTACCTGATGGGCGAGACGGCGCTGCCGGCTCCCGTCCGCCCGACGGACGTCGCGCAGCGCTGACGGCGGCACGGCGCCCCGGAGCACTACGACTCGAGGGGCGCCGTGGCGTAATACCTGAGGCGAACCTAAGATTGGGCGCATCCCAATTCCAGGCCGCCCGGCCGCCGTCACGGAAGGCAGGTTATGGTCCGCCGTCGCCCTCTCGCCGTGATCGGTGCGCTCTGCGCAGTGATCGCGCTGCAGGGCGCCCCGGCGGCGACGGCGCAGGTCCTCGAGCCGGGCCCGCGGGTGGTGATCACCGACCTGCCGGCGCTCAGCCAGTTGCCCCCGCTGCCCGCCGGGGGGGAGGACGCCGCGGAGGAGAAGGCTCCCGACGAGGGGACCTTCGGCATGTCCGCGGTGCAGATGGTGGCACTCGTGCTGGCCGTTGGGGCTCTCGTCGCCGGTGGGACCGGCCTGGCGCTGGTCACGCGACGCGGTCGGGGGACACCGCCGGAGGAGGCGCCGCGGCGCGCTCCGACCCCGCCGCCGGTCGCCCGATAAGCTCAGCGGCATGAGCCGCCACATCGCAGGACGAGGACGAGCCGGCCGGGCCGCACCCGCGCCGGCCGGTCCGCCGGTCGACGACGTCGAGTGCGACCTGAGCCGCAAACTGACGCTGGGCCAGTTCCTCAAGCTGTCTTCGTTGCTGGACTCCGGCGCCGACGCCAAGGACGCCGTCGCCGCCGGCGAGGTCAGTGTCAACGGTGAGGTCGACCTGCGGCGCGGCCGCGGCATGGTCGACGGGGACGTGGTGGCCACCGGTGGCCGCGCGGCCCGCGTGGTGGCCCGGTCCGAGGCGGAGGGGAACCGATGAGCGAGGGGGTACAGGGGTCGGTACAGGCCCCGGTGATCTTGCATGACGACGACGCCGGCGCCCGTCGGTATGCCGAGTGGTTGGCGGAGGACTTCGAGACGCGGACCACCCGTTATGACGAGGCAGACCCCGGCGAGATGGTGGTCGCCGGCACGGTCGTGCTGTTCACCGGCATGCAGCCCGGTGGTGGCCTCGGCGGCTCGACGTTCATCACCGACAACTGGGAGGCGCTGGTCGAGGCCGGCCGCCGGGTCGCGGTCGTCATGGTGGGGCCCACCCCGGTCACGGACGACGCACGGATCGAGCTGATGTCGACCGAGTTCTCCGCCGACCAGCTCGGCAAGCTCAAGCTGTTCCAGTTGCGCGGGGTGGTGACCCCGGACCAGCTCGGCTTTCGCCAACGTCTGGGGATCAAGACGGCGCTGGCCGCGCTTCGCCGCAAGTCGGACCGCACCCCGGAGGAGGACGCGATGCTCGAGCTGGGCGGACTCGACCTCACCGACCGCGTCTCGCTCGGCCCGCTGCTGCGCTGGATCCGCCGGGAGGCGTGAGCTGCTGCTCGCCGCGGGCGGGCCGTCCCGGTTCGTTCGGTCGGCCGGGGTGCAGCACACGCACCGGATGAAAGAGAGTTAACATACGCTCCGTAGTCCCGCCGTGGCGCGGGCCAGCGATTCCGGAGGATGCCCCATGCGCAAGACCGCCCTCGTCTCGGCCGCGTCGGCTCTGGCCGCGGCCACGATCTTCGCCGCCAGCGGGGTCGCTCATGCCGAGGACGGCGAGCCGGCTCCGACTGTCGACCTGGACACCCCGGCAGGGTGCGTGTTCATCCCCACCTACACCGGCGTGGTGTGGTGCATGACCCTCGACGCGGCGACCGCCGCCGTAGCGGCCGGGAGTTTCGGTTACGGCTCGTTGGGCACAGGCTCCCTGGCGGACCTGATCAGCGGGCTCATCAACACCGGATCCGTGGTGCTGTCGGTGGGCGTGCCCAACTCCACCGGGTCCTACGCGCCCGGATCGACCGGGAGCTACGGGCCGGAGGCGTCGGTCGGGCAGCTCCTCACGGCGCCGCTCGCGAGCCTCGGCGGGGCGGTCTAGCGCACCACGATGCCGTCGGTGTCGGCGTAGAGCATGTCACCGGGCACGAAGTCGACCCCACCGAAGCTCACCGTGACATCGCGCTCGCCGGCGCCAGTCTTGGTGGACTTGCGTGGGTTGGTGCCCAGGGCCTTGCAGCCGAAGTCCATGCCGCCGACGACCGCCGAGTCGCGGATCGCGCCGTTGACCACCACGCCGGCCCACCCGTTGGAGCGGCCCAGCTCGGCGATGAGGTCGCCCACCAGGGCGGTGTGGACGCTCGCGCCACCGTCGATTACCAGCACCCGGCCCCCGCCGGCCTCGCCGAGCACGCTCTTGAGCAAGGCGTTGTCCTGGAAGCACCGGACGGTGGAGACGGGGCCGAAGAATTCGGTGCGTCCGCCCAGGTCGCGGAACTGGGTGTCGCAGCTGCGGACGTCCTCGCCGATCTCATCGACGAGGTCCGCCGTGGGGACGAATCCGGTGGGGCTGTCGGTCATGCGTGTCCTCCTGAACGATGCGGTCAACACCCCTCACGCTATCCGGCCAGCCGACCACGGGTCGGCCCACCCGTGGGGGACAATGGCCGGAGAACAGCGCCGCCCGATGTCCGCACTACGGGGAGGAACCTGCCGTGGCCCAGTACGAACTCCTGATTCACGCCCGCCGGGCCGTGGTCGACGACCGCATCCAGCAGGCGGCGGTGACCGTGGACGGGGGCGTGATCTCGTCGGTGCGCACGGGGTCCGATGCGCGGGACATCGGTCTGGCCGGCGATCACACGATCGATCTGGGCGACGACGTGGTGCTCATGCCGGGACTGGTCGACCCGCACGTCAGCACCGAGGACGTGGCCGTGGGGACCCGCTCGGCCGCGCAGGGTGGCATCACCTCGGTGATCGACTACGGCACGGACGGCGAGCCGTCCGCCACCACTCCGGCGGAGGTCGGCACCTGGCGGGACGAGGTCACCGGCGAGTCGGCCGTCGACGTGGGCCTGTGGGGCGCGGCGGTGCCGGGCAACGTGGGCCGGCTGGGCGAATTGCTGGACCGGGGAGTGTTCGGGGTGTCGGCCGTCGCGGAGGGCAAGGGCGTGGCGGGCGCGCCGACGCTCGACCGGGCCCGGCTGGTCGCGGCCGCCGAGGAGGTCATGGGCCGCGGTGCCCTGTTCGCGGTGGACGCCGGCGTGGAGGTGCTGCCCGACCTGCTCGATGTGGTGCGCCGGACCGGCGGCCGGATGCATGTCCGCTCCGTGGCGGACCACGAAGAGCTGCCGATGCTGCGGGCGGCGTCGCGGGACGGCCTGGCCGTGACCGCCTCGACGAACCCCCACATGCTGGCGTTGGTCTCGGAGATCACCCGGGGTGCGGCCGCCGCGGCGACCCTCGACCCGCCGGTCCGGGATGCCGCGAACCGGGAGTTGCTGTGGGAGGCGCTGCGTGACGGCACGATCGACGCCGTCGCCTCGGCCCGGCTGGGTCTGTCCGTGGTGTGGACGGAGGCACGGCGACGCGGCTTCGATCTGGCTGATGTGGCGCGGTGGATGTCCGGCCGGCCCGCCGAGATCGTGGGCCTGGGCGACCGCGGGGGGATCCGGCAGGGTCTGCGGGCCGACTTCGCCGTCGTCGCGGACGACGAGGCGTTCATCGTCCTGCCCGGCGCCCGCGAGCTCGGTCGGGCGGATTCGGTCTACACCCAGCGGGCACTCGCCGGTGTGGTGCGGTGGACCATGCGTCGCGGCAAGGTGATCGACCCACGCACGCTGCCCGTGGGCGAGGTGCTGAGCAAGGCGGACGGGTGAACACAGGAACCCAGGAACTCGCGCTCCTGCACATGCCCGAGGGCCTCACCTCGGCCATCCTCATCACCGAATACGCGATCAAGATCCTCGCTCTGGGCATGGTCCCGGAGAACCGCCAGCCGGGGTCGTCGCAGGCCTGGCTGCTGGCCATCCTGTTCATCCCGGTGGTCGGGGTGCCGCTGTTCCTGCTGTTCGGCAACCCGTACATCACGGGACGAAGGCACGTCATCCAGGCCCAGGCCAACCAGCTGTACGAGGGCGCGCTGAAGAACCGCCCCACGGTCCCGGTGGGGGTCCGGGTCGCGCCGGGGGTGCACACGATCCTCGAGATGAACCGGAAACTCACCGAGATCCCGTGCATGTCGGGTGAGTTCGTGGCGCTGTACTCGGACTACAAGCTGTCGCTCGCGGCCATGACCGACGCCGTCCGCGCGGCGACGGATCGGGTCCACATCGAGTTCTACGCCCAGTCCTGGGACGACGAGACCGACGAGTTCTTCACCGCCGCCGTGGAGGCCGCCGAGCGCGGGGTGACGGTCCGCGTCCTGGCCGATCATCTCGGTTCCGGGAAGTACAAGGGGTTCAAGGTGCTGCGGCGCCGCCTGCGGAACACGCCGGTCGAGTTCCACCTCATGCTTCCGATCAACCCGTTCGTCGGCCGTTTTCGTCGCCCGGACCTGCGCAACCACCGCAAGATGCTCATGGTGGACGGTAACCACGGGTTCGTGGGTTCACAGAACCTCATCGAACGGCACTACGGCAGCGCCCGCAACGCCAAGCTCGGGCGGGAGTGGGTGGACCTGATGATGGAGGTCCGCGGCGAGATCGTCCACTCCATGGACGCCGTCTTCGCCGTGGACTGGTACTCCGAGTGCGGGGAGATCATCGAGACCGTCGGCGAACTCGCCAAGGGACTGCCGGTCACCGCGGGGTCGATGGGCGGAGACCCCACGGCCGGTGATCCGGTGAGCGCTTTCCAGCTCGTGCCGTCGGGGCCGGGGTACCGCACGCAGCCCAATCTCCGGATGTTCACCCAGCTCATCTCGCAGGCACGCGAGCGACTGCGGATCGTCAGCCCCTATTTCGTTCCTGACGAGGCGCTGCTGCACGCATTGACCTCGGCGGCGTACCGGGGCGTGGAGGTGGAGCTGTTCGTGCCCGACAAGGCCGACCAGTTCATGGTCCACCACGCGCAGCGGTCCTACTTCCGGGCGCTGCTCGAGGCGGGCGTGATCATCCACAGATTCCGGTCACCGGCCGTCCTGCACACCAAGATGATGCTGGTGGACGACTACGGCGGCATCGTCGGCTCGAGCAACATGGACCTGCGCTCGTTCAACCTGAACTTCGAGGTCAGCATGCTCGTCCTGGGCGGCGCGGCGGTGGCCGACCTCAACGACGTGGTGGAGAGGTATCTCCTGGAGAGCACTACTCTGGATCTCGATACCTGGATGAATCGACCGTGGCCGGGACGTTACGTGGACAACGTTGCCCGGCTCACCTCCGCGCTGCAGTAGTACCCTGCTGGAATGCACGGACCATCGGAGTCCGAGGTGTAACGAGAGGTCTTTCACGATGTCCCTGAACCGTGTCTTCGGATCCCGAGTCACGCGCCTCGGCGTGGCGTTCGCGGCCATGACGCTGACGATCGTCGGCGTTCCGGCCATCGCCCATGCCGACACCGAGGCGGGCGCGCTGTCGGTCGAGCAGATCGGCCAGGGCTCGGGCGAGGGCAGCGTCGACAAGCTGATAGAGCAGGTTCCCGACGAGATAGTCGTGGGTGGCCCGGCCCTCGGCTCCGCGGGGCTGGAGGCGGCCGGTAGCGGCGAGCTCGTCGGCACGGCGCTGTCCGTCGGCCAGACGCTGGGCTCGGTGGCCCCGCTCGAGGCGGTCGGTTCCGCGGGCGGGTCCGCGGTGGCCTCGGTGGCCTCCTCGGGCCTCGTTCCGGGATCGACCTATGTCAACGCGGTCGGCTCGCTCGGTTCGGGCACCATCGGGCTCGGTTCGGTGGTCATCCCCGAGTACGTCTTCCCGGTGCTCAGTGTGCAGGTCGCCGGCATCGTCACCGCGGAGATGGGCGCGCGCCAGGAGCGAGGGGAGCTGAACGAGGGCGAGCTGAACTTCTGGCACGGGGTCGTCGAGGGCTCCGCCCAGGGCGGCACCATGATCGAGGACGCGGCCAACGCCGCCGGGGCGGAATTGCCCGGTCCGCTGACCGGGAGCATCGATGCGGTGCAGATCGCCGCCGAGTCGGATCCCCACGCGGACAACGAGCGCCGCCGCGTGGAGGCCGAGGCAGCCGCGGCCGCCGCCGAGGCGAACGGCGCCGCCGAGGGGTGACCCGCGCGGGGTCGCCCGTCGGCGACGCCGGGCGAGGGCCGCGGCGTGGAGTCCCGTCAGGCCTGTGTGGTCATCTCCTCGCAGCGGTTCCACAGTGCGGCGGCCACGGCCTCGTCGCGGGACGCGCGCGTGGAGCCGACGATCTTCGGATAACCGGTGAGCTCGCCCGGCCCGTCGGGGCCGATGTAGGCGCCGCCCGCCACGTCGCGAACGGTCGCGGCGTAGAGCTCGGGGAGGGCGCCCCGCTCGGCCGGTTGGACCAGGAACGGGATCTTCTCGGCCGCCCGCATGAACAGGTCCTGGATACCGCTGCCGCTGTGGTACTGCAGGTTCGTGGCCGAATAGCCGGGATGAGCGGCCACCGCCTTGAGGTGTGACCCCTGTGCGTCGAGCCGGCGCTGCTGCTCGTAGGCGAGCATCACGCACGCGAGCTTGGAGGCGGCGTACGCGGACATCGGGATGTAGCGGCGGCGGGTCCAGTCCAGGTCGTCAAGATCGATCGAACCGAAGCGGTGCATGGCCGAGCCCAGCCATACCACCCGGTCAGACAGGGCCGGGGCCAGCTTCCGGGTGAGCGCGAAGTGCCCGAGCACGTTGACGCCGAACTGCATCTCGTGGCCCTGTGGGGTGCGGGCCAGCGGGATGTTCATGACGCCGGCGTTGTTGATCAGGACGTCGGGCTCGCGCGCGGCCAGCAACTCACCGGCGGCGCGGACCGAGTCGAGGTCGGCCAGATCGAGCTGGGTGACCTCGGCTCGGTCCGGCTGCGCGAGCCCGGCGCGGGCCGACTCGGCGCGGGCGGTGTCCCGGCAGGCCATGATGACCCGGGCGCCAGCGGCGGTGAGCGCCTCCGTGGCCTGCAGGCCCAGGCCCGAGTTGGCGCCGGTGATGACGACCGTGCGCCCGGTCTGGTCGGGGATGTCGGCAGTGGTCCATCTGCTCATGGGGGGCAGCTTACGGGCGGCTGGGCTCGAATGGCGGGCGCGTTTCCGGATTCCCGGCACCCGTCCGTCAAGACGTCAGGCGAACTCCCTGGCGACACGTCGGACGGGCGTCAGCCGATCGCGGCGAGGAGGTCGGCGCAGGCCTTCTCGCATCGCCGGCCCGCTTCACCGCAGACCTTGCAGTGTTCGCGCAGGCGGCAGCGCACATCTCAGGCACGTCAGGTCGTCATCTCCGGTTGACATCAGAGACGTCGCGGACCATCCGTCGTGTTCGACGGAGGGCGCGCCGGACAGGTGCTTTCATGTCGTTTCCTGTCGGTGTGGGGCCGAGTCGGTGACCGTGTCCGGCCGCAGGTCCAGCCGGCGCAACAGCTGGGCGTTCGCCGCGACGACGACCGTGGAGAGGGACATCAGGATCGCACCGACGGACATCGGCATCACCACGCCGATCGGCGCGAGCACACCGGCCGCCAACGGAACCGCGATCAGGTTGTAGCCACCCGCCCACCACAGGTTCTGGACCATTTTGCGGTAGGCGGCCTCCGAGATCGCCCGCACGGAGACCACGGCGCGGGGGTCGTCGGAGGCCAGTACCACGCCGGCCGAGGCGATCGCCACGTCGGTCCCGGCGCCGATTGCCAGGCCCACGTCGGCCTGGGCCAGCGCCGGGGCGTCGTTCACGCCGTCGCCGACCATGGCGACGCGGCGACCCTCCTCCTGGAGCCGCGAGACGGTGGCGGCCTTGTCCTGGGGGCGGACCCCGGCGAAGTAGCGGTCGATCCCCAGTTCCTCAGAGACCGAGGCGGCCACCGCGTCGGCGTCACCGGTGATCATCACGACCTCCAGGCCACGGTCGTGGAGCGAGTCGACCGCCTTCCTCGACTCGGGACGGACCTCGTCGACCAGTCGCAGTGCGCCGACCACGTCGCCGTCGACCAGTACGTGCAGGATGATCGCGCCCTCGGCACGCCACCGGTCAGCGATTCCGAGTTCGCGGCCACCCTCCTGCTCGAGCAGGTACGGTCCACCCACCTGGATGGTGTGTGCCTCGACCGTGGCCTGAACGCCCACGGCCGGCGAGGAACTGAAGCCGGTCGCGGCCGGGATCTCCAGCTCGCGCTGAGCGGCCGCCGAGACGATGGCCTTGGCCAGCGGGTGCTCGGAATCGGACTCGGCCGCAGCCGCCAGGGCCAGCACCCGGTCGGACGTCATACGGCCGCCGGGTTCGACGGCGGTGACGGCGGGTGTGCCCTTGGTCAGGGTGCCGGTCTTGTCGAACAGGACCACGTCGACGGTTCGCATGCTCTCCAGAGCCAAACGGTCCTTGATCAGGACGCCGCCGCGTGCCGCGCGTTCGGTGGCGATGGACACCACCAGCGGGATCGCCAGGCCGAGGGCGTGGGGACAGGCGATGACCAGCACGGTGATCACGCGGATCACGGCCTCGTCGGGGGTGCCGACGCTCGTCCACACGACGGCGGTGATCATCGCGGCCCCGAGTGCGAACCAGAACAGCCAGGCGGCGGCCCGGTCGGCGAGGCGTTGTGCCCGGGAGGAGGAATTCTGGGCGTCGGCGACGAGCTTGCGGATGCCGGCGAGTGCGGTGTCCTCTCCCACGGCACCGACCCGGACGCGGATGCCGGAATCCGTTGCGACGGTGCCCGCCACGACGGGGTCGCCCTCCGCGCGGCGGACCGTGCGGAATTCACCGGTGATCATCGACTCGTCCATGCTCGCGGCACCCTGGACCACCACGCCGTCGGCGGGGACACTGCCTCCGGGGCGGATCACCACCACGTCGTCGACTCGCAGCTCGCCGGGCGCGACGGCGACGACGGCATCGCCCTCGACCCGCTCGGCCTCGTCCGGCAGGAGAACCGCCAGGGAGTCCAGGGCGGAGCTGGTCTGCGCGAGAGAGCGCATCTCGACCCAGTGTCCGAGCAGCATGATGACGATGAGCAGCGCCAGCTCCCACCAGAACTCCAGGTCGTGGCCGAGCACGCCCACGGTGGAGCCCCACGAGGCGACGAAGGCGACCGTGATGCCGAGGCTGATGAGCAGCATCATCCCCGGTTGCTTGGCCCTCACCTCGTCATAACCGCCGGAGAGGAAGGGCTGACCGCCCCAGACGTACATCACCGTGCCGAGGGCCGGGGCCACCCACAGTCCCCAGCCACTCACCTCGTAGCCGAGGAGGGAGCCGAACATCGGCGAGAACGCCACCGTCGGGATGCCGAGCAGGAGCATGATCCAGAACAGGCGGCGGAACACCTGCACGTGGTCTCCATGGTCATGATCGGCGCCGTGGCCCTGGTGGCCGTGGCCGGTGTGGCTGCTGTGATCGTGGCCATCGGCCTCGCTGTGGTGACCGTGATGCTCGTGGTGGCCGCGGGCTCCGTGCTGTGCCCGTGCTGTGCGGACCTCGTCGTCGGCCATAACGGTCGCTGCCTCCTCGGTTCCGGGTATGGGTGCCTACTCGTCGCCAACCATACCCCAGGGGGGTATGTTCCCGCCGGGCTCGGCCGCCGGGCTGGCTTCACCCTCTCCCTGCCGACGAGATGACGCCTTACTCCCAGGTCGCGGTTTCCGGGTCAACTCCGTGCGCGCGGGCATTGGCCTCGACCGCGGCGACGAGCCACTGCGTCAGGCCCGGCTCGAGCGCATCGTACGTCTCGGCGAAACGCTGGTCCTGCGTGTACATCCGGGCCAGGCAGACCTGCATCGAGTAGGTGCAGTCGTAGAACTGCGCGATCGAGGCGCGGTGCCGCTCGGCCAGCTCGGCGGCCTCCGGAGAGGCCGGATCGACGCCGGCACGCGTGGCCGCCGCGAGGTCGGCGTTGAGCGCGTCCATACCGGCCTTGACCTGCTTCCACTCCGCCTTGGACATGCGGGCCGTGCGCTCCTGCGACTGCGCCCACTGCGGGCTGTCGCCCCAGCGTTGCTCTGCCTCGATCTGGTACTCCTCCTTCCAGTCGGTACCGAAGATCTCGACGCGGTCCTCCGGTGTCAGCGGGGCATTCATGCTGATCGCCTCCTTCAGGCGGTCTACTGCGGAGACCATCTCCTGCAGGTGGGAGATCCGTTCGAGGAGCAACTCGCGTTGGCGCACCAGATGGGCGTGCTCGTCCGCGGCGGGGTCGTCGAGCAGGGAGCCGATCTCGGCCAACGGGAATCCGAGCTCCCGGTAGACGAGTACGCGGTGGATACGGGCGACGTCGTCGTCGTCATACACCCGGTAGTCCGACCACGTCCGCCCGCTCGCCGGCGCCAACCCGATCCGGTCCCAGTGGTGCAGGGTCCGGACGCTCACACCCACGAGCTCGGCGACCGCGCCCACGGTGAGGCCCTCGCCAGTCGTCATTCCTCCAGCATCTCTCACATCACTGAGGTTCGGGCCTGACGCGACGTCAGGGTCAAGGCCGTAAGCGGCGCGCCCACGTGACCTCGGACACGCATCCGTTGCTACTCGCCGGTAGCCTCGTGCGCATGAGCCGACCCACCACCCGCGTGTACGACCGTCTTCTCGACCTTGTCGCCATCCCCGAATTCCGCACCGACCCCACGAGCCGCCCCGTCGCGGCAATCAACGAGGTCTTCACCGGCGACCCGCTCGCCGAGATCCCCGCCGGCACGGCCGACGACGTGGTGGCCGCCGTCGAGCGGGCCCGCGCCGCGCAGGTGGCGTGGGCAGAACGCGACCCCAAGGACCGCGTCGCCGTCCTCGAGCGGTTCGCCAAGCTGGTCATGCGGAACCGCGACGAGCTGATGAACATCATCCAGGCCGAGACCGGAAAGAGCCGCGCCTCCGCACAGGAGGAGGTGCTCGACTGCCTCATCACCGCGCGTCACTACGCCAAGGCCGCGCCCGGCCTGCTCGCGCCCAAGCGCGTCCAGGGCATGCTGCCGGGCCTGACCAAGGCCGTCGTGCACCGCCAGCCCAAGGGCGTCGTGGGCGTGATCGCGCCGTGGAACTACCCGCTCAACCTCGCCGCCACCGACGCCCTGGCCGCGCTGGCCGCCGGCAACGCCGTGGTGATCAAGCCCGCGTCCATCACCCCGTTCTGCGCGCTCGCCGCGGCCGACATGTTCTACCGGGCCGGCCTGCCCCGGGACCTGTTCCAGGTCGTGCCCGGATCGGGCGGGACCGTCGGCGGCGCGATCGTCGAGAACGTGGACTACCTGATGTTCACCGGCTCGACCGCGACCGGTCGGGTGCTCGGGCGTCAGTGCGGCGAGCGGCTGATCGGATACTCCGCCGAGCTCGGCGGCAAGAACGCCATGATCGTCACCGCCGGCGCGGACCTCGACGAGGTGGCCGAGGTCGCCACCCGGGCGTTCTACTCGAACTCCGGGCAGCTGTGCATCTCGGTCGAGCGCGTGTACGTGGAGAAGTCGATCGCGCCGCAGCTCATCGAGACGCTGACCGCGCGGGTGCGCGCGATGAGCGTCGGGCCCGGCTACGACTTCGAGGCCGAGATGGGCAGTCTCATCTCCCGTGACCAGCTGGATGTGGTGACCACGCACGTCGACGACGCCGTGGCCAAGGGCGCCCGCCTGCTGGCCGGTGGTCGTCCCCGCCCGGATCTGGGGCCGCTGTTCTACGAGCCGACCCTGCTCACCGATGTCCCCGAGGACGCCACCTGCTACGAGGAGGAGACCTTCGGGCCGGTCGTGTCGATCTACCCGGTCGACTCGGTCGAGGAGGCGATCGCCAAGGCCAACGACACCGAGTACGGGCTCAACTCGTCGGTGTTCGCCGGCTCGGACGCCGAGGGCGAGCAGATCGCCGCCCGGCTGCGGACCGGCACCGTCAACGTCGGCGAGGGGTACGTCGCCGGCTGGGGCTCGGTCGCGGGCCCGATGGGCGGCATGGGTGTCTCGGGCGTCGGCCGCCGCCACGGCGACGAGGGCCTGCTCAAGTACACCGAGGCGCAGACCATCGCCACCCAGCGTCTGATCAACATGAGCGGGCCGGGCTTCGTGCCGCGCAAGCGCTGGCAGCAGATGCTCGCGCCGGCCACCAACGCGATGCGGTTCCTGCCGACCCGGTGACCTGAGGGCTTCCTGCCTGCAGCCGGCCAGCGCATCCGGCACTGACCGCGAGCAGCCAGCCAGCCAGCGCATCCGGCGCCGGATGCGCTGGCTGGCTGACTTGCGCTGGGAGAATGCACGCTTGTGCAGGGGTTACGCGCCCGAAATGGACCATTGAGGCAGCGCAAGTCAGAGGGGCAGCGTAACCATCGCCGGTTACGCTGCCCCTCTGCTCTATTCAGGTTCTGCAGCCGCAGCCACGCAGCCGCGGCGTTGGCCGCGCGCCCTCAGTCGCCGCGGCGCAAGAGGAAGAACGCTCCGCCGATCAGCACGACCGCCAGGCCGGCGACCACCCAGATCACCGGGTTGACGCCCTCGTCGGACGCCGACTCCTCGGCCGCGTCGACCTCGGCCTCCCCGGCCTCGGTCTCGACGCTCTGGTCGCCGCCGCTCCCGGGCTGCGCCTCGCTCCCGGCGGCACCCGTGGAGTCGGCACCCTCGCCGGCGCCCGAGTCGATCACGCTGAACACCGAGGACCCGCTCACGACGTGCCCGTCGGCCGACGTCACGCGGTAGCCGACGGTGTAGTTTCCCGGCGCCAGGTCCTCGACCTGCGCGGTCACGGTCTCGCCCGCGACGGTCGGCTCGCCGGACACCCGATTGGTGGAGTCCTCCGCGGACGTCACGGCGACGGTCACGAAGTTCTGGTTGATCTCCTCGTTGAAGGTCAACACGATCTGCTCGGGTGAGTCGGCGACCTCGCTGCCGTCCTCCGGATCGACGGAGATCAGCACCGAGTGAGCCGCCGCCACCGGCGCCATCATCACGGCCGGGACGCTCGCCCCTCCGAGCAGGGCCGTGGCCGCCGCGACGGCCCCGAGCCTCCTACGGAATCCGCTCACGGCTTCACCCCGAGACGCGCGAACACGTCCTTGTTGATCCGGTCGAGCTCCCCGGAGATCGAGGAGTGCACCTCGCGACGCTGCGCGGTGGGCGTGGTCTCGGCGGCCTCGACGGCGGCACGCAGATCCTGGAGCCGGGTGCGGGTGGACGCGACGAAGTCGGTGACCTCCCGCTCGCCGCCGCGGTTGACCTCGAGCTGGTCGAGGGTCTGCTCGAGCCGCACGATGCGCACACCGAGCGCCGCACCGGGGCCGGTGGCGTTGATGCCGGCCGACTTGAGGTCCACGGCGCCGGCGGCCGAGCCCGAGTCGGAGGACTGCGCGTTGGAGACGAGCTTGTAGATCATCGGCAGCAGGACCGGGGTGGCGATCTTGGCCAGGCCCAGCCAACGCTGCAGGTCCTCCTTGCCGATCTTGGTGCCGTCGAGCTTCTTCAGCTCCATCTCGGCGAGCTGGTACTCGTGCTTGCGGCCGGCGGCGTCGATCTTCTCCGCCAGCTTGCGGTCCTTGGCCAGCACCTTCCCCTCGCGCTTGAGGGTGGCGCGCTCCTGCTTGGCCAGCGCCTTCTCGCCCTTACGGTCCCGCTTGGAGGACTTCTGGGACAGCTTGTCTATCTTCTTGGCGCGCTTCTCCTCGCGCCGGGCCTTGCGGTCCGCGTTGCGACGGGCGAGCTTGGCCCGCTCCTTGGTCTCGGCCAGGTCGACGCGGTGGGCCTCCCGGGCCTTCTCGCGGGTCTCCTTGGCGGCGAGCTTCGCCTCGGTCATCGCGGTGGACTTCAGGGCCCGGGCGTGGGCCTTCAGCTCGGCACGCTTGTCGCGGTAGGTCGTCAGCTTGCCCATGGGCGTCGATCCTTCTCTCGTCGCGAACATCAGGCCACCAGCCTAGGCGAACTGCCGGTGCCGCAGGACCGGACGGTCGCCCGGAAGCGGGAGTTCGGCTCTGTCTGGTCCATGATGGACCGTGATGGAGGATGCCGCGAACGCCACGCCAGGGTCCCCCGACGATGCGGTGGTGGGGCCGGCGTCCGGGGCCCGCTGTCTGCACCGCGTGGCCCGGGAGCGGGACGCGGGCCCGGGTTGGTGGCGGTGGGCGCCGGTGGACGAGGGCGTGCGACTGCGTGCGATGGCGGCCGCGGATCGCCGCGCGGGCCTGCGAGAGCGCGCGCTGCGCGGAGCGAGTCCGGGCGACCAGGCCTCGGACGCGTATGTGGTGGATGTGGTGGGGGACCACTGGACGGATCTGCCGGGGGATCAGCCCGACGACGACGTCGCCGCGACCCTGCACGCGCTCACCGACGGGGCGACATTGGTGTGGGGCGCCGCCCTACCCGCTGATCCGGTCACCGGTCGGGAGGGCATGCGCTGCGCGTTGGCTGCGGTGCCCGGGGGCGGGTACGCCCCGGTGCTGGTGGTCAATCACAAGGTGGTCGACCCGCGACGCGGCGGGAGCTCCTCGCGGGCGCTGGTCACCCGGCTCCTGGACTGGCACCCGGCGCCGGATCCGACCCTGCGGGTGCGGCGGCACCCCGGGGACCTGGACCGGCTGGTCCACGCGTGGCACCTGCTGGAGGCGGTCGGCCACGCCGCGGCGGAGCCGGTGGGGGCGGTGCTCGGACTGGGGTCGTCTCGCTCGGTGGTGCACGACCTACGGCCGGTCCTCGAGTCGGCGGGACGCGCCCATGACACGCGGTTGGCGGTCGTGCGCGGCGAGCTGGACACCGTCCCGAGCCGGATCGGCGAATGCCGCACCTGCCCCTGGTGGGAGGGATGGGGGGGCCGGGACGGGCCGGTGACGGGCTGCCGCGACCGGCTGGTCGTGGCGGATGACGTCAGCCTCGTCGTCGGGGGCGGACAGGTGGGCCCCCTCCACGCGGTGGGGATCCGCACCGTGGCCGAGCTCGCGGACGCCGGTCCCGACCGGCCGGCCGACTGGAACGGCGAGCCGTTCGCGGACGCCGTGTTGCGCGCGCGGGCGCACCGGGACGGCGAGGTCGTGGTGCCCAAGGTCGCCCGGCCGTCCATCCCGCGGGCCGACATCGAGGTCGACGTGGATCTCGAGAGCCACCTCGACGACGGCGCCTACCTGTGGGGCACGCTGCTGACGCTGCGCGACGGGCGGCCACTCGAGGAGGAGGGGTACCGCCCGTTCGCCACGTGGGCCCGCCTGCCCGATCCGGACGAGGGCCGGTCGTTCGCCGAGTTCTGGCGCTGGCTCACCGCGATCCGGGACCGGGCGGCCGGCCAGGGGCGCACGTTCCGGGCCTACTGCTACTCCAAGTCGGCGGAGAACGGCTGGATGTTGTCGACGGCGTCGAGGTTCGGGCCGGAGGGCACGCGGGCCGTCGTCAAAGGGGTGCCGTCGGTTGCCGAGGTACGGCGGTTCCTGTCCTCCCCGCAGTGGGTCGACGTGCACGAGGCGGTGACCGGCCAGTTCGTCTCCACCTCGGGGCTCGGCCTCAAGGTCGTGGCGCCGGTCGCCGGGTTCACGTGGCGCGATCCCGAGGCCGGCGGCGAAGCCTCTATCGGCTGGTACCGCGACGCGCAGGCCGCACGGGGTGTCGAGCGAGACTCGGGCCGGGCCCGGATCCTGGCCTACAACGAGGACGACGTGCGGGCCACGCGGGCGGTGCGGGAGTGGATTTCGCGGAGGGCCTGACCTGCGGGTTCGGGTGCGGTCCGCTGTCGCTGCCAGCTGTCGCTTGGCCCGCCGCGTCAGCTACCGCCCGGACCGCCCGCGTGGGTTGCACGACATCGCCCTCGGGCTGCAAGACAGAATGCGCGAGATCCCGGCTGGAATTCGCGCATTCTGTCGTGCAACTGCGGTGACGCGTCGTGCAACCCGAGGCGGCGGCGCGTCACGCGGCCGCGGGGGGCCTGCGAGCGCTGCTCAGCGCGGGGCCATGCGCAGGGCGCCGTCCATGCGGAAGCTCTCGCCGTTGAGGTAGTCGTGCTCGACGATCGCGTTGGCCAGCTGCGCGTAGTCCGACGGACGGCCCAGGCGCGAGGGGAACGGAATCGCGGCCTCGAGGGACTTCTGGAACTCCTCGGTCAGGCCCTTGAGCATCGGGGTCTCGATGGTGCCCGGGGCGATGGTGTTGACGCGGATGCCGAACTGGGCGAGGTCACGCGCGGCACAGATGCCCATCGAGTAGACGCCACCCTTCGAGGCGGCGTAGGCGATCTGGCCGACCTGGCCCTCGTAGGCGGCGACGGAGGCGGTGTTGATGATGACGCCGCGCTGGCCGTCCTCGTCCACGGTGTCCTGGGTGGACATGGCCTCGGCGGCCAGACGCATGACGTTGAAGGTGCCCACGAGGTTCACCGAGATGCAGGTCTGGAACAGGTCGAGGGCGTGCACGCCGCGCTTGGAGACGATGCGGGCGGCCGGCGCGATGCCGGCGCAGTTGACCACGACGCGCAGCGGGGCGGCCTCGGTGGCGCGGGCGATCGCGGCCTGGACGTCGGACTCGCTGGTGACGTCGGCGGCGATGAGGGTGATGCCCTCGTCGATGCCCTGCTCGACGGCCTTGTCGATGGACTGCTGCAGGTCCAGACCGAAGACGGTGGCGCCCTTCTCGGCGAACGACCGCGCGGTGGCGTTGCCCAGACCGGAGGCGGCGCCGGTGACGATGACGGATGCACCCTTGATGTCCACGGGCGATGTCCTTTCCTTGGGGGTCAAGCACTGGAGAAGTGCAATTACTAGGCAGTGCAAGTGTTACGCCCACCAGTGTCCCAGAACCGCCGTCAGCGGACGTGGAAGGCCTGGCTCTGCCCCCGCACGGGGAAGAGTCGGCCGTCGATTCCCCGGCCGGAGGCGGTGTAGACGATCCGGTACTCGCCGCTCGGGGTGCCGTTCGGGATATCCCAGGTGATCAGGGCGTTCGTGACGGTGAGCAGGCCCTCGAACACGATCATCGTGGACCAGTCGCCGTCGTCGTGGGCCCGCACCCAGCGGCCGCCGTCGTTGCGCTCGACAGCGAGGTAGGTGTCGCCGCGGCGCAGGTCGGAATTGGGGTGGGTGCCGCTGAACCGGACCGTCACCCGCTGGCCGATCCGGTACTCGGTCTGCGGCGGGTCGAGCACGTCGCCGAAGTTCCGCAGCGGGGCCGGGGTGTCCACGAGCGGGTTGCCGAGCGGCGAGGTGGGGACCCGGCCGGTGAGGTCACGCTCCGGGGAGCCGGGGTCGAGCGGCGTGCCCGCGCGCATGGAGCGGGCCAGGTCGGCGGCGACCTGCTGGATCGCCGGGAGAGTCCACGGGCCGAAGATGGTCGCGCCGCCCTCGTAGTTCTGTGCGGCGTACTCCTCGGGAGTGGTGACGTAGTGACCGTAGGCGTTGGAGTAGCCCTGCACGGTGACGTGATCCTCGGGCACGCCCAGTTCCGCGGCGAGTGTCCTCCGCAGCCGCAGTCCGGCCACGATGGTCGGCTCGAACCCGAGGGCGAACAGGTGGTGCCCGCCGAGCCGCACCAGGTGGAACGGGAAGACGCGCTGGATGGCGTTCGGGACCAGCCCCATGGGGAGCAGGACGTCCTTGGGGGCGTGCGCCTCGCGGAGCCAGGCCGGGATCACCACGTCGGTGATGGACTTGGTCGCGGGGTTGCCGCCGCGATCACCCTCGGCGAAGGGCAGTTCGTCGCCACCGCCGCCGTCCTCCTGGCTGCCGGAGGCGAACGATGCGCCCAGCGCCGCGACGGCGGTCCGATGGGTGCGGCCGTCACCGGTGAACTCGGGTCGCACCTCCACCGCCGACATGTCGACCCACGTGTGCCGCACGTCGATGCCGCCGCCGAGTCCGCGCACGCCGCGGCCGATCTGGTCCCGCGCCGCGGCGTACTGCCGCTCGCCGTTGATACGGGTGTTGAGCCACTCGTCGGCGGTCGGCCCCTGCCCGGGCTCGAGGTCGAGGTTGGGGCTGATGTCGCCGGGGTTGGTCTGGGCGAACGCGGTGATCAAGCCGGGGGTGCCGCCGGCGAGGTAGTCCTGCCCGGCGACCTCCCGCTCCCAGTGCCAGGCGGCGTAGCCCTTGTTGTCGGAGGACGCGAGCAGCGAGTGCGAGGTCATGGAGGTGGCGTGGGTGGCGAACCAGTTGAGCACGCCGACGAGCCGGCCGCCGCGGGTGATCTGGAGAGACTGGGAGCGCGGGTCGATGCCCTCGGGGAAGTGCGCCCGCTCCTCGGGGGTGTCGCGGTCGAACGAGCCACGCGAGCGGTTGACGCCGGCGTCGCGCAGGGCGCCGGTGGTCACCCCGACGGTCGAGGGGGCGAGGTCGTGGTGCGCCATGCGGACCGCGTCGACGATGCCGGCGCAGTTGGCCTCGAAGGTGACCGGGCGGAAGCCCAACATCGACAGGTCGACCATCGGGTGGCCGGAGGTGCCGCCGGGTGCGACGTGGGTGTGCGTGGCGGTGATGACCACGTTGCCCTCGTGGTAGGTGCTGCCGAACTCGGCCGCCAGGCGGCGCAGGACCTCCTGTTGGATGGACTGGAAGACGAGCCCGATCTCCGCCGTGACGTGGAGGAACCGGGGTGACGACGACGAGTCCGCGAAGATGAATGCCCGCGCGCGCTGCCGCAGGTGCAGGCCGACCGAGATCTGCTCGGTGTCCGCGTACCCGTTGAATCCGGCACCCAGCGGCTCTCCGGTCATGTCGCCGATACCGCGGCCGACGTACATGGCGGTGGGCTGAGCGGTCGCCAGGGGTGGCAGAACGGATTGCAGGGCCGCGACCCCGCCGAGCGCTGCTGCCCCGCCGAGTACCGTGCGGCGGCTGACCGTGGCCGGGCGTGCGGGTTTCGGGTCGGCGGTGCTCGGGCTGCCGTGGGTCTGGTCGGCGGTCATCGGGGCTCCCCGGGTGTGTGGGCGTCAGGTGACCCGGGTCCGGTGATCGAGGTCACGTCGTTCAGGGCGACGGTACCCAATCGGACGCTCGTCCGGCGGTTCTCTCTGCGGGCCGGCCGGCCCGCGGCACACCCGGACTTGCCTTCCACACGGCCGGAGGCCGGGGTAGGAGCGTGTCCTACCCCGGCCTCCGGGGTGCTCGATCGTGCGCGGGGCGTCGCCGCCCGGGTCGGACGAGCGGTGTCAGCCCTTGGCAGCGGCGTAGCGCTGGGCGACGTCCTCCCAGTTGATGACGTTCCACCAGGCCTTGACGTAGTCCGGCTTGACGTTCTTGTACTGGAGGTAGAAGGCGTGCTCCCACATGTCCAGCATGAGCAGCGGGGTGATGTTGATGGAGATGTTGCCCTGCTGGTCGGTGAGCTGCTGGATGACCAGCCGCTGCCCGATGTGGTCCCAGCCCAGGACGGACCAGCCCGAACCCTGCAGCGTGGTGGCCACGGCGTTGAAGTGGGTCTGGAACTTGTCGAACGAGCCGAACTCGGCGTCGATCGCAGCGGCGAGCTCACCCTCGGGCTGGCCGCCGCCGTTCGGCGACATGTTCTTCCAGAACACCGAGTGGTTGGTGTGGCCGCCCAGGTGGAAGGCCAGGTTCTTGCTCAGCAGCGGGGCCTTGGCGGCGATGGTGCCGTCCTCGCGGGCCTCGGCGAGCTGCTCGAGGGCGTCGTTGGCGCCCTTGACGTAGGTGGCGTGGTGCTTGGAGTGGTGGAGCTCCATGATCTCGCCCGAGATGTGGGGCTCGAGAGCGCCGTAGTCGTAGTCGAGATCGGGAAGAACGTACTCGGCCATAGTGGAGTGTCCTTTCAATTGGGTGACGCGCTGCGCTCGGGTCTCGCCCGTGTCGCCCGTCACGACGTCCGCTTCCCACCATAGTGATCCGGCAGCCGTCGCGTCGGCCCCGTCCCCGCGGCTTCCGGCTCCCTCCGCCGCGCGGCGCCCCGGTCCGTCGGTGTGTGGGCCCGGAGACGTGGGGTGAACTGCCATGATCGGGGGCGTGGATCACTCGGATAGGCCAGCCGGCCGTGTCATCTCCGTGTCAGCGGTGGTGCTGACCCGACCCGACGGCGCGGTGGTGACGGTGCGCAAAGCGGGCACCGATCGCTTCATGCTCCCCGGCGGGAAGTGGGAGCGCGACGAATCGCCGCTCGAGTGCGCGATCCGCGAGCTCGACGAGGAGCTGGGGGTGAGGCTGTCACCCGGGCAGCTCACGCCGCTCGGCCGGTTCACCACGGCCACCGCCAACGAACCCGGCTTCCGGCTGGTGTCGGAGGTCTTCGCGGCAGGGGTCGACGGACATCAGCGACCCCGGGCCGAGATCGCCGAGGCGCGGTGGGTGACGACCGGGCAGATGGCGGAGATCGCCGCGCGCGACGAGTCGGACTGTGCGCCGTGGGCTCCGCTGCTGGTCCGCGTGGCCCGCGACCACCTCACGTAGCCGCCGTGGTGGCTGCCGGCCGCGGTCAGACGGCGAGGAGCGCGACGAGGAGGACCAGGAGGACGAGGGCGGCCGTCACGGTCATCCGCAGGTTGCGGCGCCGGACGTGGTCGCTGCACCCCGAACCCTCGAACGGCTGATTCTGTTCGCCGTCGAGGATGTCGCGCAGTTGCTGCGCGACGGGTTTGGAACCTGACACGTCGAGACCCCCTCGCTCGTACTTGCGTCAGCCTAACGCGAACTATGGCACTCGTCACATCTCATCCGGGTCACGATCGCGGAACAGGGTTACCCTGGCGGCATGGGCTGGCTACAGGATGCGATCCGACTTTCCGCGATGCGTACGGCGACCGAGGTCATCGACGCCGAATCGGCGTTGCCGGGCCGGCAGGAGCCGGTCCCGGTCGCGTCGGCGAACATCGTCACCGGCAATCCCATGACCCCGCCGTTCCCGGACGGGCACGAATCGATCGTGCTCGGGCTGGGCTGCTTCTGGGGTGCGGAGAAGGTGCTCTGGGAACTCGACGGCGTATGGACCACCTCGGTGGGATACGCCGGCGGCTGGACTCCCAACCCCTCGTATCAGGAGGTCTGCACCGGCGGCACCGGCCACACGGAGGTCGTCCGGGTGGTGTTCGACCCGCAGGTGCTTCCGGTCGAGAAGCTGCTGGCGACGTTCTTCGAATGGCACGACCCCACCCAGGGGATGCGTCAGGGCAACGACATGGGCACGCAGTACCGCTCGGCGGTCCTGACCTCCACCCCGGCACAGCTCGAGGCGGCCCGCCGGATCGCCGACGCCTACGGCGAGAAGCTCGCCGATGCCGGCTTCGGGTCGGTGACCACCGAGCTCGGCATGCTGGACGAGGTCAGGTCGGGGCGGTACTTCTTCGCCGAGGACTACCACCAGCAGTACCTGGTCAAGAACCCCGGCGGTTACGACTGTCACGTGCGCAGCGGGGTCGCCTGCCCGGCCTGATCGCGGCCGGAGGGATGCAGAAGGGCCCCGCCGGGAGAATTCCCGGGCGGGGCCCTTCTGTCGGATCCTGCGAGTTCAGCTCACCGTGAGGTCACGGGGCCGGATGCTCGGATCAGATGACGGTGATGTTCTCCGCCTGCAGGCCCTTGGCGCCCTGCGCGACGTCGAAGGAGACCTGCTGGTTCTCCTCGAGCGAGCGGTAGCCCGAGCCCTGGATGGCGGAGAAGTGGGCGAAGACGTCGGCCGAGCCGTCGTCGGGGGCGATGAAGCCGAAGCCCTTGTCAGCGTTGAACCACTTCACGGTACCGGTAGCCATAGTGGCGTCCTTTCGAGAGTCGGTGCCCCGCTTGTCGGGACACCAGGTGATGCAGCAGAGAGCGAGCTGTGTTTCCCTGCGGTGCCGCATCATCCCCGAGAGGACGGTGGTCTACAGAAATACAACGTACTGTTTCAACTACTGGCAATGACACTACATACCAAGAGGCGTTACGTCACGTCTTCGTGATGACGCGTACATGAACTAATGGTGTCGGCCTCCGCGGGCGGCCGCCCGCACCACCTCGGCGAGGACCAGAGCGTGGTTGTGCTCGGTGTCTTTCGCGGCGTATGCCAGCACGACCCCGGGATCAGCGGCCAGCCCGGCCAGATGGTCGACGGCCTCCGCGCCCTCGGCGCTGTCGAGCTCGGCCCGGTAGCGCTCGGAGAACTCCTCGAAATCGAGGTCCCCGCCGTGGAACTCCTTGCGCAGCTCCGGACTCGGGGCGGCGTCCTTGCACCACTCGTCGTGGGCGAAGGCGTCCTTGCGCACGCCCCGCGGCCACAGGCGGTCCACGAGCACCACGCTCGCGCCGCCGGGATCGGCCTCGCCCGAGACGAGGTCGTGGACTCGGATGCACGTCACGGCCATGCGTCCATCCTGCGCCTCCGACCCGCCTCGGGGCCAGCGTCGACGGTGCCGGCCCGCGCTGTGCCAGCATGGGGCGCATGACCACACCGCGACGGCAGGGGCAGTGGCGCTGGGTCGCGCACCCGCCGTGGCGCCCCCCGACGCAGGTGGCCCGCCCGCCGGTCCCCCGGCACCGCGCCGGGCCGGCGTGGCGGCAGCGGACGCCCCGCTACCCGGCCACCCCGCGCTGGGGACTCCCGCTGGTCGCGGTCCCCAGGCAGCTCGAGCCGCCGGCCGCCCCGAGGCGGACCCGGTTGGCCGACGCGGCCCCCGGCATCGCGGGCGCGGCCATCGCCTGGTTCGTCGCCACCGCCGTAGCCCACGGCCTGCGCTACCTCGCCCTGGCCTGGTACGCCGACCGGGTGGCGCCCTGGTGGATCGAGGCGGTCACCACCGCCCTGGTCTGGGTGACCGGCACCGTCGCGATCGCGATCGCCGTCAGCGCGGCCGTCACGGCCACGGCCTGGCTCGTCGAGGCACGCCGACGGGCGTACGAGCCCGGCACGGACCCCCGGTCGCGGGTCGGCTTGTGGGCGGGCAGCCTCGTCGTCGTCGTCAACTTCTTCCGCCTCCCCGTCTACCTGGAGGAACTGCGCCGGGCGTCCCCGCGCGCCCCGTCCCGATCCGCACTGCGCCGCTGGTGGGCAGCCTGGGCGGTCAACGTCGGGGCCGTCGCGGTGGCCTACTGGAGGAGCACCGGCGACGGGCCCCAGGCCGCCGCCGACACCGTCCTGCTCACCATGGTCGCGGCACTCACCGCCGCCTGGGCGTTCCGCGAGACACGGGGTGTCATGCGGAGTTTCAACGACCCTTCCCCTCGGTTCACTCGCCGGTTCATCGCGGAGGGGATCGTGGGGTCGGAGTCCGCATCCCGGAAGGAGTGAGACGTGACGGTCCACGAGGCCACCCACCTGCCGTCCCCGGTGCCCACGCGCAGCGGGGTCGTCGCCCACCGTGGCGCCTCCGCCGAGTTCCCCGAACTCACCCTCATCGCCTACCAGCAGGCGCTCGAACAGGGCGCCGAGGCGCTCGAGGTGGACGTCCGACTCACCGCCGACGGCGTTCCCGTGCTGCTGCACGATCCGCGGACCACCCGCGTCGGTGACCGCGACCTGTGGGTGCACTCCAGCACCCTCGAACAGCTCTCCGGTCTCGACGTGGGGTCGTGGCACCCCGTCCACTCCTCGCCCGAGCCCGTGTTGACGCTCCGCAGCTTCCTCGTACTGGCCGAGGCGTACCCGCACGTCAAGCTGTTCCTCGAGACAAAGCACCCGGTGCCCTCAGGCGGGAGGGTCGAGGTCGCGCTGCGCGACGAGCTCGCGTACTTCGGCCTGGACCGGCCAGCCTCCTTCGCCGACTCGCGGGCCGTGATGATGAGCTTCTCCGTGATGGCGGTGCGACGGTTCCGGCAGCTCGCGCCCGCGGTGCCGACGGTGCAGCTGCGCGAGCGGCGCAACGTGCTCAAGTCGTGGCCCGCCGAGGGGTTCGGGGCGCAGCTGATGGGGCCGAGCATCGCGGCGATCCGGGCGCGGCCGTGGTTGGTCGACTACTGGCGCTCGCGTGGGATGGGTACCTACTGCTGGACCGTCGACGACCCGGCCGACCTGCTGCTGTGCCGGGATCTCGGCGTGGAGTGGGTCGGCACCAACGTCCCGTCGCGGGCGCTCGCCGTGCTGGACGGGCCCGGGCGGGCCGGACGGAGAACTCCGAGGTCCGGGAGCGCGGGAAGCGGTGGCGCACCGTATCGTGGTGGCCGTGGGTAGAAGGAATCGCCATAACGAGCCCAAGTCCGGCGGCAACCGCCAGGCCAAGATCGCCGCACGCGCGGCCGAGCGGGAGGAACTGAGCGTCGATCCGCGTCCGTTCGTCGGCTTCGCCGGCGAGTGCGACATGGTCGCCATGCGCGAGTTCGTGCCGTCGGCCACCGGGCGCCTGACCACGGTCGCAGATGGCCGCGATGTCACCATCGCGACGGTCCTGCCCGGCGCCATCGCGGGCCTGGTCCGCGACGAGGAGCTGGGCGGCGAGGCGTTCGTCGGACTGCAGGTGCAGGTCCACGGCCCCGACGTCGCCGCGGACCTCGCGTACGCCGTGGAGTGGGCCACGCGCGCGGGCCATGGCGAGACCCTGAGCGCCGCGCATCCGGACGGCTCCACCCCGGCCCTGGGCGACGTCGTGGTCGCCGACGCCCCGCTGGAGATCGAGGTCCACAACGACTTCTCCTGGTGGGTCGCCGAGGGCGTCGAGGTGCGCCCGGAGATCGAGCAGGCGATCCGCAACGCCAACGAGGTCATGATGCCGTCGGCGCGCGTGTCGGCCGAGGGTATCGAGGCGGCGTGGTGGGTCGACGCCGGCGAGAAGGCCCACATCCGCTGGGTCCGCCCGGAGGACGAGGAGGCGCTGTTCGAGGCCCTCGCCCGCGTGCACTCCGCCGGCGCCCTCGACCTGGGGGAGGGCTCGCGCTTCGCGGGCTCGTTCCGCACCCACGGCCTGCTGGTCCCGGTGTTCGACCTGGATCCGGAGATGCACCACCAGGAGTGGGCCGACGGGCTGAAGGCTCTCGACGCGCGTCTGGGCGAGGCGCTGGCGAACCAGGCCCCGCTGACATCCGAGGAGCGCTCCTCGCGCGACGGCCTCCGGGCTCGTCAGGTCACTCTCCGCTGACATCCCGCCGGCCCCACGGGTCGGCCCCGGGCCGCGTCGACCACCGCGTCGGCGCGGCCCTCTCGTATATGCGGTCCCCGGCGGGGCGCGTCGCCGCTTAGGATCCTCACGGATCACCGCGTCACCGGACGTGGGACGAGTCGGGCGGGGAGGGCGAGGACGTGGCTGGTCGACCAGGTTCGGACGACGACGACACCGCCCCCGTCCTCCCGGAAGTGACCGTTCCGCCGTGGCTTCGTACCGGCCCGGCCGCCGACTCCTCGGTCGCGCCCCCGAAGCCCTCGGCCCGGTCGGCCGCGGGGCCCGCGCAGGCCGATGCCGAGCGAGCCGGCGCGGGGGAGCGGGAGGAGCAGTCGCCGCCGAACCGGATCACGATCGGTGCGCAGGCGCGGGCCGCTACCGGTGACGGCCAGCCGGCCCGGGGCGCGCCGGCGCACGACGGACCGTCGGCGGATCGTCGGGGCGCCGCGGCCGGCGAGGGCGCGGGGGAGCGGGTGGTCGACGACCTGTCGACGCTGCCGTTGCGTGCCCCCGTGCCGACCTCCGGTCGGGCCGCGGCAGGCGCCCCGCGACCGGCCCCCGCGCCGGCCACCCGCAGCGCGGAGGACGTGAAGGTTCCCGCCCCGCCGCCCGCCGATGTGCCCTCCGCCTCCGCGCCGGCGCCTGTCCCCGCGACCGCGGTGCTGGACCGTCGGCCGGTCCGGATCGCCCTGCTCGCCGCCGCCGGGGTCGCGATCCTCGGCGGTTCCGCGGTGCTCGGCTACATGGTGACACGCGGGGCCACGGGCGGCGCGGCGGGGGCGGCGGTGGCCGGGGCGAACCCGGGGTGCGCGGAACTGGTCGAGGACGGGCGCGTGGTGGGCTCGGGCCCCGGCTCGTTGGACAGCCCGACGGGCGCGGTGCTGGCGTTCGACCACGCCTATTACGTCGAGCGGTCCGCCGCGAAGGCGTTCGAGGCGGTCGCCCCGACGAGCCGGATGACCGAGGAGCAGCTGCGCACCGAGGGGATCGACCGCCTCGCGGAGGGGACCACCCACTGCATGGAGCTGCGGGAACTCGCGCCCACGCTCCTGGAGGTGGACCTCACGGAGTTCCCGCCGGAGGCGGACCCGGTCCTCATCCGGCAGCGCGTCCGCGTGGCCGAGACCCCCGGCGGCACATGGGGCATCGTCTCGATCACCCCGGCAGGCTGATCGGCGCGACGGCGCGATCGACCCGGCCGGGCCGGGGAGTCAGGGACCGGTCTCGAGGTACTCCGGGCCGGGCGTGCGGCCGGCGGCCACAGCGTCGAAGAAGCCCGTGGTCGTGGGTCCCCACACCAGGTAGGAGCCGACCGAACCCGAGGCCATGCCGTCGTGGGGGACCGTCACGGTCAGCGGGTCGGCGCTGAGCTTGCGCATGACCGAGGCGAGGTTCCAGATGTGGTCGCCGGTGTCCACGGTGACGGCCTCCGCGCCGGCGTCGAGCAGCGGCAGGGCGGTGAAGGGGTTGAGTACATTGCCGGGTGTCATGACGGTCCGCATCAGCGATCCGAGGAACTGACGCTGGTTCCGCACACGCTGCAGGTCCTGCTCGGCGAACCCGTACCGGGTGCGCACGAACCCGAGCGCCTGCGGCCCGGCCAGGATCTGGCACCCCGCGGCCAGATCGAGTCCGGCGAACGGGTCGTTGATGGGTTCCTCGAGGCAGATCTCCACCCCGCCGACGGCGTCGACGATGTCGGCGAATCCGCCGAACCCGATCTCGGCGTAGTGGTCGATGCGCACCCCGGTCTGCTGCTCGAGGGTCTGGGCGAGCAGCGGCGGACCGCCGAACGTGTAGGCGGCGTTGAGCTTGTTCTCCCCGTAGCCGGGGATGTCGACGAGCATGTCGCGCGGGAGCGAGATGAGCATCGTCCGATCGCCGTCGCGCGGGGTGTAGACCAACATCATCGTGTCGGTGCGCTTGCCGCCGGCGTCGGACTCCGAGCCGGTGGACAGCTGCGCCTGCTGCTCCGGGGTCAGTCCTTCCCGGGAGTCGGTGCCCACGAGGAGCGTGACGGTGCCGGGCGTCTTGCCGCCGCGGCCGGGGTAGTCGCCGAGGGCGTCGATCCGCTGCAGCTTCGAATCCGCCCACAGCACCGTGACCACCCCGAGGGTGAGCACCACGGCGAGCACCAGCCCGACGATTCCCAGCGGGCCGATGCGTCGCTTACGGGGCGTCCGGGCGGGACGCTGCCGGCGCCTCGTCGTCGTCGCCATGGGGGCGCCGGTGCGCGGGTCACGGCCGCCGCGACGGCGACCACGGGGATCGACCGGCTGGCGGTACGGATCGCGCCCCTCGGCACGGCGGTCTGACCGGCGCGGATCGGCGCGGGGGTCCCGGCGCTGCTGCGCGGCGTAGCGCGCGCGTTCCTCCGGCGGGAGCGGCTCCGGGTTCTGGCGGGGCTGGTAGCCGGCGCGGTTCGGGTCGCGGGCGGCGTCCCCGCGCAGGGACCGGGTGCGGGGATCCTGCGGCGCGGCGGCCCGGGGGTCACGCGGAGCCGCGGACCGGGGGTCGCGGGGCTCGCGGGGAGCGCCCGCACGGGGATCGCACGGCGCCGCCCCACGCGGATCGCGCGGCGCCGCCCCACGCGGATCGCGGGGCTCACGGGGTGCGGCGGACCGGGGACCACGCGGACCGGCGGCACGGGGATCCTGCCGCGGCGCGGCGCCCCGTGAACCACCCGGATCGGCGTGCCCGCGGCGCTCGCGCGCGCGACGCCGGAGTTCAGCGGCCTCCTCAGGGGTGAGGTGCCGGCGCCTGGGGTCGTCGGTCATGGGATCGGACTCTACTTGCCCGGGTACACCCCCGGCGTCCCGCGCCGCGCCGCCGAGTCGAGCATCACAGAAGAAATCCCCTCCCGGCGCCGGTCGCCCAGGAACGGGTCAGAGCCACGCCACATGCGGCGCGATCAGCGCGTATCCCAGGAAAGCGAACACATCGAGCAGCGTGTGCGCCAGGATCAGCGGCCACAGTCGGCGCGTGCGCATCCACCACAGCGCGAACACGATCCCCATCGCCAGGTTGCCGACCCCGCCGCCGAAGCCCTGGTACAGGTGGTACGAGCCGCGCAACACCGCGGTACCGATCAGTGCGACCGCGGGCGGCACCCCGATCTGGCGCAACCGCACGAGCAGGTAGCCCACCACGAGGATCTCCTCGGCCGCCCCGTTGCCGGCCGCGGCGAGCACCAGCACGATCGGCCGCCACCACGTCTCCGTCAGCCCCGACGCGGAGACCTGCAGGTTGACACCGGCCGCGACCGCGCCCAGGTACAGCGCCAGGCCCGGGATCCCGATCACCGCCGTCAGCGCGAGCCCCCACCCCACCTGCCGCCAGGGTCGGTCGCGGACGAGCCCCACGGCCCGCGCACCGACCCCGGTGTGCGCCAGCAGCACCAGCGGCAGCAGGGCCCACGCGGTCAACCGCAGCACCCCGAGCGCCTGGTAGGCGAGGTCGAGCCAGGATTGTGTGGAACGGGAGACGTTGAGCGCCGCGGTCTGGTCCGCCAGGTCGGTGGGCGCGAGCATCGCGGAGACGAGGTCGAGCACGGCATAGAGGCCGGACAGTCCGAAGGTGACGAGGAGGACGACGACGACCTCGGCGATCAGTAGCCGCCGGACACGCCGGTCGCTGACGGGGTCGAATCGCGCCGAGTACCGGGCGAACGCCTCGCGGGGGGACAGGGCCCGTCGCAGCCCACCGGGCCGGGGCGCGGGATCCGAGGCTTCGCTGGTGCTGACTTGCACGTTCACGACGGCGCCCCGCTCAGTCCTGGAGTCGCACGTGCTCGACGATGCGCCCCATCCAGCGGGCGCCCGGGGAGGACTGCTGCTCGGTGGTCACGTACGCCACCCACCACCGCTGTTCGGGAACGCCGAACACCGCGGTGTAGACCAGCCCTCCGGCGTCGAGCCTGGCCGGGTCGTCGGGTACCACCACGTATGACACGGAAGCCCCGGATCCCGCCTCGTTCTCCACGGTGGCGGTGCGCCGGTCGTCCCGGACGCCGGTGACGCCCAGGACGTACTGCTGGATGGTCTCGGCGAGAGCGGTGGCGGCGCCTTCGTTGTCGGCGATCGCCGCGGCGGCGATACCCGGCTCGAGGGCGCCGGCGAGGATGCGGGTGTCCGGGGCCCGTCCCGACCCGACCGGCACGAGTTCGAGTGAGCCGAACTCGGCGTCGGCACGGGCCCGCCACCCCACCGGGACCACGATCTCCAGTCCCGATGCCTGGTCGAGGTGATAGTCGCCGTGCAGGGTCGAGTCACGGGGCAGCACCGACTCGGGGGCCGTGGCCACCGCGACCACGATGAGCAGGGCGAGCAGCCCCAACGCGACGTGGATCGTGCGGGGTCCCCGATTCTCCTCCGGGGTGAGGTGCGAGGCGTCCGGGGCGTCATCCGGGGCCGGGGTGTAGTCGGCCGCGAATTCCGGGCCGGTGGAGTCGTCGGAACCCATCGCTGGAGAGCGTAGCAACGCCAGGGGCACCAGGTCGGGCTGTGCGGACGCGGCGGGGGCGCACGGTGTAGACCTTAAGTCCATGACGGTGTCGCTTGAACTGCTCGGCCGTGGTCCCTCCCGGCCCGACCTGCTGGACGATCTCGTGGTGGACGAGGCCTCGATCGTGGAGGTGCTGGGCAGGTGGTCGGTCACGGCGCCGGTGGTGGTGGCGCCGGATCCGGTGACCGGGCAGCCGGCCCTCGACGAGGTCATGGAGGTGTTGGCAGGGGGGACCCCGGCCGTCGTCGACGTGGCTCCGGGGCTTGCCGCGATCGCCGGCACGGCGGCGCCCGCCGACCCGGCCGCACCGACCCCCGGCCCGGATCAGGCCCAGAGTGCCGCGCACCTCGCGGACCTGCTGGCGGTGGCCTCCCACGCCGGCGTGGGGTTCGGCTCGGGCCTCGTGCCCCGCTGCGCCGACGCCTCGCAGGTGTGGGCGCTGCTGTCCGGCGCGGTCGCCGCGATGACCGGAGCAGACATCCGGGCCGCGATCGCCGAGCCTGACCCGGCCCGGATCGTGGGCCTGTCCCGATCGGCACGGGAGGCGATCCGGGATGTCGTGACGTGCGTGCTCGTGCCGCATGATCAGCTCGCGACCATCGAGTCCGCCCTCAGCCCGGTGGACGACGACTGACGCTGGCTAGGCTTGTCGTCGTGGTCACCGTCGCCTACCTCGGCCCCCCCGGCACGTTCACCGATGCCGCCCTGCACCGATTCCGCGCCGACGCCCGGATAGCGGCCCTCCTCGCCGACGCCCGGGCCGTACCGGCCGGCACCCCGGACGAGGCGCTGGACCTGGTCCGCGCCGGCGACGCCGACTACGCGTGCGTCCCGTTCGAGAACTCGGTCGACGGCACCGTCAACCCCACCAGCGACGCCCTCGCGGTGGGGGGCCGGCTCCAGATCTTCGCGGAGACCCAGATCGACGTGGTCTTCTCCATCCTCGTCCGCCCCGGCACCACCGCGGAGGACGTGGCGGTCCTGCGCACCCACCCCGTGGCCGCCGCGCAGGTCCGACGCTGGGTCGGGGAGAACCTGCCGAAAGCGCGTATCGAGACCACCTCCTCCACCGCTGCCGGCGCCGAGGAGGTCGCCGCCGGGAGTGCCGACGCGACTGCCGCGCCCGCCCGCGCCGGGGAGATCAACGGGCTCGTCCCGCTCGCGGAGAACATCGCCGACGTCGGCGGGGCCCGCACCCGGTTCGTCCTGGTCGGCCGGCCCGCGCCGCCCACCCCGCGCACCGGCCACGACCGGACCTGCGTGATCTTCGGACTGCCCCATCAGCCAAACTCGCTGGTGCAGGCGCTGACCGAGTTGTCGATCCGCGACATCGATCTCACCCGCATCGGCTCGCGGCCCACACGCGTCGAGCGGTTCACCTACCTGTTCCACGTGGACCTCGTGGGCCACATCGACGACCCGATGGTCGCCGAGGCGCTCGTCGCCCTGCGGCACCGGACCGAGAGCCTGCGTTACCTGGGCTCGTGGCCCGTCGCCGATCTCGCGGAGGCCGGTTCGCCGCCGCCGGACCGCGCCGACGAGACGGCCTGGCTCGAGGGGCTCCGCCGCGGCGAGGGCGTCGGATGAGCGCCCGCCTGCACCTCGTCCGTCACGGGCAGACACCGTCCAACGTCGCCGGGGCGCTCGACACCGCGCTGCCGGGGGCGCCGCTGACCGAGCTCGGTCGCGAGCAGGCGGCGCTGGTGGGGCAGGAGCTGGCCGGCTCCGGGATCTCCCCGACCGTCGTGATGAGTTCCGAGGCGGCCCGGGCCCGCGAGACCGCCGGGCTCGTCGCCACCGAGATGGGCCTGCCGACGCAGGCCGTGCCCGGCGTCTACGAGGTGCAGGCCGGTCGCTACGAGATGCAGACCGGTGTCGAGGCGATGCTCGCCTACAACCGGCTCATGCGCGACTGGCTCGAGGCAGGCGACCTGACCGCGAGCCTGCCCGACGGGGAGAGCGCCCTCGACGTGCAGGACCGGACGATGCCGCTGGTCGCCGAACTGCGCGAGTCGTACCTCGACAACGGGATCGACGTGGTCCTGGTGGTGCACGGTGCGGTCATGCGGATGATGGCCGTGTTCGCCGGCGCCGCGCCCTCGCAGTGGGCCCTGGACAACCACATCGCCAACTGCGGGGTCATCGAGCTCGCCCCGGACGGTGGCGGCTGGTCGTGCGAGCGGTGGGGCGACCACCTGGGGCGGCCCGCGTTCTGACCCGGGACGGGGCCTCCGGGCCGGTGAGCGCGGCCGCGCTCAGCCCCAGCCGAGCTCGTGCAGGGTCTCCTCGCCGATGCCGAAGTGGTGGGCGATCTCGTGGATCACCGTCACCGCGACCTCGTGGACCAGTTGCTCCTCGGTCGAGCAGAAGTCGCACAGCGCGTCCCGGTAGATCGTGATGGTGTCCGGCAGGAATCCCGAATAGGTGGTGTCGCGCTCGGTCAGCGCCACGCCCTCGTAGAGGCCCAGCAGGCCCGGCTCGTCAGGGTTGCGGTCGGCGATGAGCACCACGACGTTGTCCATGGCCCGGAACAACGCGTCCGGCACCGAGTCCAGCGCGTCGTCGACCAGGTGCTCGAAGCGGGCTTCGTCGACCCTGATGCTCACGAGGCCCCGTCCGCGTCTGGCGTCACGGGTTTCCGCCGGGGACGGGCACCGAGATCGTGCTCTGGTCGCCGCCTGTCGTCGCCCCGGCCTCACCGCCCGGCTGCTGGCCCGGCGGCGGGATGATCGTGGTGGTGGGCGCGACCGGCGTCTGGCCGTCGACCAGCACGCCCTGCGTCGCCGAGCCCCGCAGTACCGCGAACGGCCCCGGATCCGCCGACCTCATCAGCCCGCAGTTGACCGTGCGGCTACCGGTGAGCCAGGACACCTCGGAGATCGGGTTGACCAGCGTCGAGATGAGGGTGCTGCGGCGAAGCGCCTCGCCGTCCCCGAAGTAGGCGATGCCGGCGTCCAGGCATGCCTGCGCGGTGAGTTCGGACTGCACCGACGGCTCCGGCGGGGTGGGGCCCTCCGGGAAGATCCCGGAGACGTCGAGGTCGTACACGATCTCGATCGAATGGTCCTCTGCACAGGGGATCGGCGCGCCGGGCAGCCCCTCGGCGGTGAACCCCAGGCACGTGCCGGGCTCCCACCGGCGGTGCTGATCCGCCTCGGCGAACAGTCCGGTCGACAGCGCCGAACGCCCGTCGAGCTCGGACGCGGCGACGCCGCACAGCACGCTGTGATCGCCCTTGTCCCACCCCTCCTGCGACGGCGGGACGACCAGACCGGTGAAGCGGCCCTCCGGATCGACCTCGCGGCCGCCCGCGTACTCGGTGACGAGGGGCAGGCAGCGGTCCGTCCCGACGGGGGCCAGGTCGGCGGAGTCCGGCAGCGGCTGGTCGTCGCCGAACCCGGGGACCTCGGAAAGGTCGATGCGGGCCGCGACCTCGAACCGGTGCGGCTGCGCGCAGTCGACCGTGTCGAACGATGACACCTGGTCGGCGGCGTCCACGGACCAGGTCAGACAGGTGCCCGCCGTGGCACCCGCATAGGCGGGGCCGGACAGCGTGCGCGGGTCGACCTGCGGCACCACGGCGGCGATTCGACCGGCGCGGTCGGAGCTCGGGTCGTTGATGGCCGAGACCATGAGCGCGCCCGTGACCGCCGCGCCGGAGAGGATCGCGACGAGTGAGGCCATGACCGCGCCCCGCGAACGGAGCAGGGACCGACCTTGATCAGAGGATCGGGAGGTGGGGGTCATCGCTCCTATGATGCCGTAATCCCGCCGTGGCGATAGGATCCCGGACATGAGCGGACACGACCACGAGCAGCAGGACGGGACCGACAGCGGTGCGCGTTCGCCGCGCGAAGGCGTGGACCCGGAGGTCCTCGAGTTCGCCCAGATGCTGTTCCAGCTGGCCAGAGACGGTGAGACCGAGCGGCTCGCCGCCTACGTCGACGCGGGCGTGACCCCGGATCTGACCAACGAGCGTGGTGACGCGCTTCTCATGCTGGCGGCCTACAACGGGCACCCGGAGACCGTCCGGGCGCTCGTCGAGCGCGGCGCGGAGGTGGACCGGGCCAATGATCGCGGTCAGACCCCGTTGGCCGGCGCCGTGTTCAAGGGCTACGGCGAGGTCGTCCGCATCCTCTTCGAGGCCGGCGCCGACCCGAACGGTGGCGTCCCCACCGCCATCGACACGGCGCGCATGTTCGAGAAGGACGCCTTCCTCGAGCTCTTCGGCGTCTGAGCCACCGGTCTCGAGTCGCTCCGCGCGGGGTGGAATGTGAGGTGGAGCCCGGATCGTCGGGTGGGACGGGGCCGCTAGGCTGGGGCCCGTGATCGATCTCAAGCTGCTCCGCGAGAACCCCGACCTCGTCCGCGACTCCCAGCGGACCCGTGGCGAGGACCCGACGCTGGTCGACCAGCTGCTGTCCGCCGACGAGTCCCGCCGGACGTCCATCGCGGCCGCCGACACCGCGCGTGGTGAGCAGAAGGCCCACGGCAAGAAGGTCGGCCAGGCCTCGCCCGAGGAGCGCCCGGCGCTGCTGGAGGCCGCCGGCGCGCTGAAGCAGGCCGTCAAGGACGCGGAGGAGTCGGAGAAGGCCGCCGCCGCCGAGGTCGACCGGATCCAGCGGCTGCTGTCCAACGTCGTCGAGGAGGGCACGCCCGCCGGCGGCGAGGACGATTTCGTGGAGATCGAGCGGATCGGCGAGATCCCGACCTTCGACTTCGAGCCCAGGGACCACCTCGAGCTGGGCGAGAGGCTGGGTCTGCTCGACATGGAGCGCGGCGCCAAGGTCTCCGGCGCCCGCTTCTACTTCCTCACCGGCTACGGCGCGCTCCTGCAGCTGGGCATGCTGCAGCTCGCCGCGCAGAAGGCCACCGCCAACGGGTTCACCCTGATGATCCCGCCGGTGCTCGTGCGCCCGGAGATCATGCAGGGCACCGGCTTCCTGGGCGCCCACGCCGACGAGGTCTACAAGCTCGAGGCCGACGACCTGTACCTGGTCGGCACCTCAGAGGTCGCGCTGGCCGGCTACCACCAGGGCGAGATCCTCGACCTGTCGGAGGGCCCCAAGCGCTACTGCGGTTGGTCCTCCTGCTTCCGTCGCGAGGCCGGCAGCCACGGCAAGGACACCCGCGGCATCATCCGTGTCCACCAGTTCGACAAGGTCGAGATGTTCTCCTGGTGCAAGCCGGAGGACGCCCACGCCGAGCACCAGCGCCTGCTGGGTTTCGAGAAGGAGATGCTGCAGGCCATGGGCCTGCCGTTCCGGGTGATCGACATCGCCGGCGGCGACCTGGGCTCCTCGGCCGCGCGCAAGTTCGATTGCGAGGCCTGGGTCCCCACGCAGGACGCCTACCGCGAGCTCACGTCCACCTCGAACTGCACCACCTTCCAGGCCCGCCGCCTCGGGGTGCGCTACCGCGACTCCACCGGTAAGCCGCAGACCGCGGCCACCCTCAACGGGACGCTCGCGACCACGCGCTGGCTCGTGGCGATCCTCGAGAACCACCAGCAGGCCGACGGCTCGGTCGTGGTCCCCGAGGCGCTGCGCCCGTTCGTCGGCAAGGACGTACTCGAGCCCCTCCGCTGACACCCGGCATCCGCTCCGGCGCCTGCTCGTCCGGACCGGATCCGCTCCCCGGGTGCGCTCCCGCGTGCGCACCGGCGGGAGCGGGGGTTCATCCCCGGGGAGCGTCTCTGCCCGGGGCCGGGGCCGAGGCCGGGGTCCGCGCGGACCCCGGTCAGGGGCGGAACAGCATCATCACGCCGCTCGCGCTGGCGCACGTGCGGCCGTCGGTGTCGGTGACCTTGGCCTGCACCACGCACGTCGACCGGCCCACGTGCTCGACCTCGGCGCTGATCGTCGCGGGCGTGCGCTCGAGGCGCAGGGCACGGATGTAGCGGACGGTGAGGTCGAGGGTGTTGTAGCCGACGCCCGGCTCGACGACGGTGGCCGTGGCATAGCCGAGCGCGGAGTCGACCCAGCCCGAGACGATCCCGCCGTGGACGGTGCCGCCGTTGTTGAGCGCCCACTCGGCGGGCGTGGCGGTCATGGTCACCGAGCCCTCCGCGGCGGCGGTGAGGCGTACCCCGAGGGTGTGTGCGCCGGGGGAGAGGTGGCGCTCGCCGCGGATGATCTCCTCGAGCGCCGCCAGGCCGGCGTGCACGCGCTCCGACGGGTCGGCGGGCGTGGCGGCCCAGGAGTATCGGCGGCTATGCGACTCGGGATCGACCGAGTCGAAGGGGGCGTGGTCCACGCCGCCGAACCTACACGGCCACGGACACGGCGGGCCGAGCGCGGCGTGGGCCGCTACGCTGTGGGGCGTGGAGCTGCTCTATACGGGGATCATCGGGTTCGCCCGCACGATGTTCAAGGTCCAGGGTCTGGACATCACCATGCGCGGGGAGCATCACTTCCCCGAAAAGGGCGGCGCGGTGGTGGTGATCAACCACACCGGGTACTTCGACTTCGTCTACGCCGGCATCCCGGCGCGTGAGCACAAGCGGTTCATCCGCTACATGGCCAAGGCCGAGGTGTTCGACCATTCGGTCGCGGGTCCGATCATGCGCGAGCTGCGGCACATCCCCGTCGACCGGGCGGCCGGCAAGCACTCGTTCGACGAGGCGGTCAGGCGGCTGCGCGCCGGCGAGCTGGTGGGCGTGTTCCCCGAGGCCACCATCAGCCGCAGTTTCGAGATCAAGGACTTCAAGTCCGGCGCGGTGCGAATGGCACTCGAGGCCGGCGTGCCGATCCTCGCGGTGACCATCTGGGGCTCACAGCGCGTGTGGACCAAGGGCCTGCCCAAGAAGCTGCTGCGGCCCCGGGTGCCCGTCATGATGGAGGTCAGCGAGCCGATCGAGGCCTACGAGCCCGCCGCCGAGTGCACCGCGCAGGTCCGCGCGCAGATGCAGGCCACCCTCGAGCGGCTGCAGGACGAGTACGCCGAGCGGTACGGCCCCTACCCGGCGGGGGCGAGCTGGGTCCCGGCGCGCCTCGGGGGATCGGCGCCGACACTCGAGGAGGCGTCGGTGCAGGACGAGGCCGAGCATGCCGAGCGACTGCGGCGCCATGCGGAGAAGGACGCCGCGCAGGGCGGTGGGTCGCCGGCGGGCGGTGCGGCCCCGCGATCCGGTGAACCCCGGGAGACCGACGACGGCGACCCCGTGACGGGTGGTCCGAACGTTCCGTGACCTCCTCCAGACCTCTGCTCGTCGCCTCGGATGTCGACGGCACCCTCATCGGCAGTGACCATCTCGTTCCGGCCGCCAACCGGGCGGTCGTCGAGGATATCGTGGCCGACGGCGCGTCGTTCGTCCTGGCCACGGGCCGGCCGCCGCGATGGATGTCCCAGATCGTCGACCAGCTCCCGGTGGCGCCGTTGGCGGTCTGCGCGAACGGCGCGGTGATCATGGACACCGACAGCGGCGAGTTCCTGGCCACCACGCTCCTGCAGCCGGACGCTCTCGTCGAGCTCGACGGGATCCTCCGGGAGCGCCTGCCGGGAAGCGGCATCGCGGCCGAGCGGCTCGGGCGCGACGCGGCCGACGCGGACTTCGTCGCGAGTCCCGACTACGAGCACGCGTGGATCAGCCTCGAGCACCTCGAGGTGGGGCATGACGAGGTTCTGTCCGAGCCGGTGCTCAAGCTCCTCGCCCGGGTTCCGGGAATGCCAAGCGCCGACATGGCCGGCGCACTGGAGGGGGCCGTCGAGCACCTCGCGGACATGACCTTCTCGACGACCGACGGGCTCATCGAGTTCGCCCCCCGCGGGGTCACCAAGGCCAGCGGTCTCACCGCGCTCACCTCAGGCGAGGTGGCGATCCCGGCCTCGGCGCGTTCGGCGTCCGCGCTCACGCGGGCCGGCGGGGGAGGGTCCGGCGGCGGCGTCACCGAGCGGATCGTCCCGGTGACCGTGGCGTTCGGCGACATGCCCAACGACGTGGAGATGCTGCGGTGGGCAGATCACGGGGTAGCCATGGGCAACGCGATCGCGTCGGTCCACGCGGTCGCGGACGAGGTGACGCTGAGCAACGATGACGCCGGTCTGGCGCACGTGCTGCGCCGCTGGTGGGTCTGAGTCACCCGCTCCTGCGTACCCGGCGCACAGCCGCGCGCCTCGATGAACTGCCGCTCCTGCCGGCGCGCGAGCGGGAGTTCACTTCGAGGGGCGGGAGTTCAGGCGCGGGAACGGATGCCCGCGGGCGCGGGATCGGATGCCGGCAGGCGCTGGCGCGGATGCCAGGGAGGTGTGGCCGGCAGCCGAGCGGGTCGACGAAATAGAGCACGGACCGGTCCCCACCACTTCCCCGGTGTGCCCGCCGCCCCGTGGTGGGGAGGCGGGCACACCTGGTGGGAGCCGGTCCGCGAGTCTGAGAGGTCCTACGGGTTCGGCTCGACCGAGATCTCCTTGGTGGCCGGGTCGTAGACCAGGGTGCCGCCGGTGAAGCGCTGGGCGACGGTCCCGTCCTCGCGCTCCGCCTCGCTGGACACCGGCAGGCCGAGCGGCCCGTGCTCGAAGCCCTGGGCGGCCCACGCGTCACCGATCACGCCCCACACCGGATGGGTTCCGGTCCCGGGGGAGGAGTACAGCGCACCGTTCTCGTGCTTGACCAGCGAGACGTCGCCGAACTTCTGGATCCCGGACAGCACCTTGCCCAGCGGCCCGCCGAACTGCGCGGCGAGCGCCGCGAAGTCGCCGCCGACCAGATCGCCGACCGAGCCCGTGTCGAACGGGATGTCCGCCAGGGTCATGCCGCCGGTGAGGGCGCGGGTCAGGGCGGGCACGTCGATCCGGCCGCCGTTCAGGACGGTCCGAAGCGCGGAGGTCACGGCCTCCTGGATGTCAGCCTTGTTGATGCCGGGCGCCTGCGAGCCTCCGCCTCCGCCGGTGGGCGAGCCGGAGTCGGGGTTGGACGGGGCGGCTCCGCCCCCGCCGCCGCCACCCTTGGCGTAGGAAGCCGCGATGTCACGGATCTGGCCCATCTTCGCGTAGCCGGCGTCGCCGGGACAGGTGGTGAGGCCGACGTCGCGGTGGGCGAAGATGTTCGGCAGTCGCACGGAGGTGCCGTAGCCGTACTTGGTGTACGAGGTGCCCTCGGAGTAGTGGGTGTCGGAGCCCTTGGGGTCGATACCGGCCACCGAGAGTCGCCAGCCGAGGATCTCGCCCACCTTACGGATGGTGACGTCGGGCGGGGTGAGGGTCGAGTAGTCGCCCATCATCGAGATGCCCCACGTGTTGCCGTTGAAGCCACCGGCGTGGGCGCCCTGGACGTTGCGGCTCAGGCCGCCGTGGCGGCCCTCGAAGGCCTGCCCGTACTTGTCGACCAGCACGTTGTAGCCGACGTCGCACCAGCCCAGGCTCTGGGCGTGGTAGGTGTAGATGCCGCGCATGACTCCTGCGGATTCTTCGCGGGAGTAGTTGTTGCTGCCGGCCGTGTGGTGGACGGTTGCTGCGGCGAGCGAGTCGTCGTACGTCGCGTTGCGGCAGCGCTGGGACTCGTTGGCGCCCCAGCCCGAACGGGTGATGATCGAGGGCTGCTTCGCGGCGATATCGCCGTCGGTGCCGGTCCCGCCGGTGGCCGAGACGTCGGCGAACGCGTCGGGGTCCGGGGTCGGGGTGGAGTCGGGGGAGAGCAGCACGGCCTGCACGGTGCTCGCGTCGAGCTCGCTGCTCTCGGCGACCGGCTTGATGTCCGCGAAGCGGGTCGGCACCGGCGGCGCCGCGTCGAACGCGGGCGTGGCCGGCGTGCTCGCGCGCTCCGGGGCGGTCTCGGCGGCCGGCGTGTCGGTGCGGGCCGCGATGTCCTCGTCGGCCGGCGTCTCGGCGGTGTCGGCATCAGCCTTGGCGTCGTCGTCGGAGCCGGCGGGCGCCTCGGCATCCGCGTCCGGCGCATCCGCCAGGGAGCTGTCGGACAGGTCGACGCCGCTGAGCGCGATCTGCACGGCCGTGGTGTCCAGGCCGAGGTAGACGGGCTCGGTGCCGCCGGTGCCTGTCGTGCTGTCGCCCTCGGCGTCGACCGACTCGGCCTCGAACCAGGGGCCCCACGAGCCGTCCGGGTTTTGGGCACGCACGTTGGCGACGGCCTCGGGGTGGGTTCCCTTCCAGGTGACGCCCATCATCGAGAACGGCGTCTCGGAGGTGACCTCCTTGACGGGGGACTGACCGCCGGCGATGTCCCGGTTCACGCCGGCCGCGGCGGGCGCCTCGGCGAGCGGAACCTGGACCTCGCCGGTGGGCAGACCGGTGCCGGCGGTGGTGGTGATGTCGTCGGAGGACTCGACCAACTGGTCAGGCCCGTACACGGCGAGGGGGGTGACGACGGACGCCGCGACCGCCACCGCAACGGCGAGGGTCCGGCGTCGACCGCTGAAATGCATAGGGCGGCGTCGTGTGCTCAAGGGCTTCTCCAGATCAGGTGTCTGCGGCCCGCGGCGTGGAGCCGCTGACCACTTCTCCCACCCCACCCCGCCGGCCGCGGGCGGGCCGCGGTCAGTGGGGCAGATGTGACGAACGGGGTCAATGTTAGCTAAGAAACGCGTGAAACCAAGTGGTACGGAAGTGAATTTTGGGATGACAGGCGTGTAGTTTCGAACCGGCGTACGACGACGACGACGTCCGACCAGCGCCGTGAGCGGATACCGGCGGTCGGCGGTCATCGGCAGATCAGATGCCCCCGGCGCGCCGCGGGATGGGCGAACTCGTCCGATGTGGGCGTTCCCGCGGTCGCCGACGGTGTCGTCGTCGTTGTCGTCGACCCTGCTCCGCCCCTCTGCCCGACCCCGCTCTGGTCGCCCACTACCGGCGCGCCATTAACCACCCCCCGACCCGACGGATACCCTGGGAACGAAGGACCCGCGCCGATCGGCGCGCGGCCTACTGACACGGCTGCGGAGAACCGCCGCGGCACAGAAGTCTTCAGCGAAGGGGAAGTCGACGATGGCGGACGAGCGGCAGTGGGGCACCTACGACCTCATCGTGGTGGGGTCGGGTTTCTACGGTCTGACGGTCGCCGAGCGGGCGGCCACCGAGCTCGGTAAGCGCGTCCTCGTGCTCGACCGGCGCCACCACATCGGCGGCAACGCCTACTCGGAGGCGGAGCCCGAGACCGGGATCGAGATCCACAAGTACGGCGCCCACCTGTTCCACACCTCCAACGAGCGCGTGTGGGAGTACGTCAACAAGTTCACCGACTTCACCGGGTACCAGCATCGGGTGTTCTGCATGTACTCCGGTACCGCCTACCAGTTCCCCATGGGCCTGGGCCTGATCAACCAGTTCTTCGGCCGCTACTACTCGCCGGACGAGGCGCGCGAGCTCATCGCCGAGCAGGCCGCCGAGTTCTCCTCCGACGAGGCCGCGAACTTCGAGGAGAAGGCCATCTCGCTGATCGGGCGCCCGCTGTACGAGGCGTTCATCAAGGGCTACACCGCCAAGCAGTGGCAGACCGACCCCAAGAACCTGCCCGCCGGCAACATCACCCGGCTGCCCGTACGCTACAACTTCGACAACCGCTACTTCTCGGACACCTACGAGGGACTGCCGGTCGACGGATACACCGCGTGGCTCGAGAACATGGCGGCGGACGAGAAGATCGACGTGGTGCTCGACACCGACTGGTTCGATGTCCGCGAGGCCGTGCGCGCCGCGAGCCCGGACGCGCCCGTCGTCTACACCGGCCCGCTCGACCGCTACTTCGACTACGCCGACGGCGAACTCGGCTGGCGCACCCTGGACTTCGAGATGGAGGTCCTGCCCACCGGCGACTTCCAGGGCACCCCGGTGATGAACTACAACGACGCCGAGGTCGAGTTCACCCGCATCCACGAGTTCCGCCACTTCCACCCGGAGCGCAAGAACTACCCCACGGACAAGACCGTGATCATGCGCGAGTTCAGCCGCTTCGCCGAGCGCGACGACGAGCCGTACTACCCGATCAACGAGTCCACCGACCGCGAGCGGCTGGCCGCCTACCGCGACCGGGCCAAGGCCGAGACCGCCGCCAACAAGGTGCTCTTCGGTGGCCGCCTGGGCACCTACCAGTACCTCGACATGCACATGGCCATCGCCTCCGCGCTGACCATGTTCGAGAACACTCTCGCGCCGCACCTGCGCGACGGGGCGCCGCTCGCGGACTGACGCGGTGCCCGCGACCTGACGCAATGCGCCGCTGAGCGGGCCGCGCAGCCCCGTCGCCGCCCAGCCCCGCCGGCGTCGAGCAGAGGGTTCGGCACACATCTACTCGGCTGATGTGGGCCGAACTCTCTTGAGGATGCCTGGGCCGCCGAGGTTAGGGCTGCTCGGCGAGGGCGGCCACGATCTCGGCCCGCTGAGCCGGGTGCACCAGCGTCGGCCGGGCCTCACCGAGATGGACCAGCATCGGCGTCACGGAGGCCCAGAAGCGGTTCAGCGAACTCAGGCCCGCGTTCTCCGCGTGCGCCTGGATCCGCTCGGCGGCGGAATCGCCCGGCTGCGGCAGGTGCAGGTCCGGTCGCTTACCGATGATCTGGTTGTCCTTGCGCTCGGAGATGACGTAGCCCAGGGCGAACTCCACCGAGCGCGGCAGGTCGCCGCAGAGCAGCACGGTCGCCTCCGGGTACTCGTCGAGGACGTGCTCGATCGCGCCCGAGAGCTCGACCACCAGGCTGGCGAAGGCCTTCGGGTCAATTTTCCGCCCGCTCGACCCCGGGATCCACCGGCCGACGGGCATCTCCCACGGGCGCAGGTGCACCTCCCCGCCGACGCTCTCGACGGGGCCCGCCACGATCACCACGTCGCAGGTGTCCCGCAGCGGATACTGCGCGTCGACCTCGGACACCGGCCCGGTCGGCCCCACCTGCAACGACAGCCAGACCCGCCTCACCTCGTGACGGTCGACGCGAGGGTCGACGACGGTCGTCAGCGTGATGTCCGGGTCGGGCGTCTCGTGGTGGGTGGCCCAGTCACGCGAGGACCACTCGTCGTAGCCATCGTCGAAGTACACCGTCCGCATCCCGGTGTCCCCGCCCGGGATTCGCGTCGACCGCGGCTCCTCCGGCACTTCGGCGAGCGAGGTCCGCTCCCGCAACAGGACGTCGTAGCCCACCGACAGCGCGGCGGGGAACGAGAGATTGGGGGCGAACAGGTAGCCGGTGGCCTCGTCGTCGTCGTTCATCGCGCGTTCCAGCTCGTCGGACACCCGCGCGACGTCGGCGCGCAGGTCCAGGACGTCACCCACCGCGCCGAACCAGCCGGTGGCCGTGCGGAAATCGAGGCTACGCGCCCGGGCCATGTCCATCGCGCCCCGAAGGTGATCCGCGGAGGCGGCCGGCAGCAGGCGCAGGTAGTACAGCGTGCCGTTGCGGTTGATCATCCAGTGCCGCAGCGCCATCATCGCGATCAGGAGTCCGGCGGAGCCCAGGAACCACGCAAGCCGCGCCTGCGATGTGCAGTGGTGGGACCACAGATCCGGGATGCCGGAGATGGTGCAGGAGCCGTCCGCGCTGATGATGTCATCCGCCACGAGGCCGCCGAACGCGGTGGTCAACGCGATGGTGACGGCGATGAGGGTTTCCACGACGAGCATGGGCCAAAGGTAGCCCGGTTCGAGTTCGGGCGGACCTGAGGCCGGGGGATCGATCGCCCGCGGGGGTTAGGCTTCCGGCATGACACGAGCGACCTCGCCAGTGCTCCGACTACTCGTGGCGCTCGTCGGCGCCGCGCTGTTCCTGCTCTCGGCCGGACTTCTCGCGGGCGGCCCCGCGCGGGCCCAGGCGCCCGCTCCCGCGCCGGCTCCCGCCGACACCGCACCGGCGACGGCGGTGTCGGTGGGCGTCACCGACCGCGCGGGACTGCTGTCGGCCGGCGACGACGACCTGCTGCGCACCGAGACGCCGCGGGTCGACTTCCCGCCGCAGGTGCGGCACGTCGAGTACCTGGTCTTCGACGACGGGGGCAGCAACCTCAACGACACCACCCTGGAGTTCGCCGAGGACGAGCGTCCGGGCCTGCTGGCCGAGGACCGGAAGAAGTGGGCGCCCGGGACGCTGATCGTGTCCAACGACGCCGAGGCGCGCGACGTCGGCATCTACTGCGGCGACGACGTGTGCGTGGTCATGGACCTCTTCGAGGGGTCGCACCTGGACGGCTCACTCGAGGCGATGAAGGACCCGATGCGGCGCGACAACACCGCCGTCGGACTGCTCGCCGGGGCGAAGGCCGCCGCCGATCCCACGGTCCTCGCGCCCGAATTCGAGGGCATGCCGTCCTGGCTGCCGTGGGCGCTCGGCGGTGCGGGAGTGGTGGGTGCGGGTGCCATCGGTGCTGCCGTGGCGGGCGTCCGCAAGAAGAAGGCCGCCACTGCTCGGGAGCGCTACGACCGGATCTCTCGCGAATACGGGCGGATCGCGGGCGAGCTCGGCGGGCTGGAAGTTCGAGCCAACTCCCTGCGGTCTCCGCTGGCCGACGACGAACTGCGTGGGCAATGGGCCGACGTGCGGGACCGGTTCCTCGAGGTGGACGCGATCATGGGCCGGATCGGCGACCTGCGGCCCGAGTCCGCGGACGCCGAGTTCCGGGCGGCGGCCGCCGACATCGAGACCGCCCACACCACTGTCGACCAGATGGAGACGGCGGAGAAGAACATCGATCAGCTCTTCCGCATGGAGCAGGGCGATGCCGACGTGCGGCGCCGCCAGCTGGGCGAGCTCCGCGAGGACATGGGCGCCGCCGCGCTGGGTGCCGAGGACGCGAGGCTGTCGTCCGAGGCCAGGGAGCTGGAGGCACGAGCCGACGACCTGGCCCGGGACACCGGCGCCACCGACTTCATGGATCGCTACGCCCGGTTGGTCGTGGACTACCGGCTGGTCGTCGAAGCCATCCGCGAGCGCGAGATGTCGGACGTCGAGGCCGCCGCGGACGCCGGCGACCGCCACGCGCCGCGGCTGTACGACCGCGACTGGCGCGCAGGCTACGGCTACAACGGCTTCGTGCCGTTCTACGTGGCCTCGAGCTGGCACTCCCACGACGTGCAGGCGGCGCAGGCGTCGAGCTCCACGAACACCGGGTACTCGAACGCGTCGTTCTCCGGCGGTGGCGGGTCCAGCGGGTACTGACCCCGCCGCCCCTCGTGGCACGCCGCCCCACCACCCGTCGCCCCATCACCCGTCGCCCCATCGAGAAGAACGTTCCGGACACCGCCACTCGGACAACGTGTGCGGAACGCTCTTCTCGTGCGGCGACGGACCGTCAGCGCTCGACGATCTCCACTGACTCGATGGTGTGCGTGGTCGACGGGGCGCCCTGGGGGCTGCCGTCGGACTCGATCGACGTGACCGTCTCCATGCCCTCGGTGACGGTGCCGAACAGGCTGTAGCTCGGGGGCAGGGAGACGCCCGAGTCGCCGGTGACGATGAAGAACTGCGAGCCGTTGGTATCGGGGCCGGCGTTGGCCATGGCCATGGAGCCGATCTCGTACTCGCCCGCCGCGGGGAGCTCGTCGGAGAACTCGTAACCCGGGCCGCCCGCTCCGGTGCCCTGCGGGTCGCCGCCCTGGATCATGAAGCCGGGGATCACGCGGTGGAACGTGACGCCCTCGTAGAACTTGTTGCGGGCCAGGAAGACGAAGTTGTTCACCGTCTCCGGGGCCTTGTCCTCGAGCAGGTCGACGGTGACCGCGCCGGCGTCCGTGGTGATGACCGCCGAGTAGTCGACGCCCGGGGTGAGGCACATCGGGGGAGCGGAGTCGAAGTCCGTGGTCCGCTCGTCCGCGCCCTCGGCGGGCGGGCACTCGACGGTCGCGTCGCCGCTGCCGGATTCGACGGCCGCGGTGGAGGCGCCACCCCCGGACTCGGCTGCCGGGGCGGGCTCGTCCGAGCTGCAACCGGCGAGGGCCAGCGGAGTGGCCAGGGCGAGCACTCCCAGTGCGGTGCGGAGGGTCGGACGAGGACGGGCGTGGGTGTGGATGCGCATGGAATGAACTTAGGCCCTGCGGGCCCACCGGTGGTCCTCGGCGCGTGGTGAAGGTGGCGGATCGTGCCAGCCGGGTACGATCGATGCGGCTTTCGCCCCGCAGAAGCGAGGGCGTGGGTTATCCAACGTGGACGAGGGCGGCCCCGGCCGTCGGGACGGGGACGCGCGTACATGGAACACCGAGGCCACCACGAGGCAGGCGGCGAGATCGAGCGGTCGGTCGCAGCACTTGCGGACCCGCGTGGCCTGGAATGCCTGCAGCGCATCATCCTGCCGCGGGCCGGCGAGCCGCTGGACGTGCGGTCGCTGTACCTGGAGGAGGCGCCCACCAACGCCCGGCGCGCGCATTCGTCCAGCCGCACCACGCTGAGCATCGGCGCGGACAGCGAGGTCTCGTTCGCCACCTACTTCAACGCGTTCGCCGCCGCGTACTGGCGCCGGTGGACCGTGCTGGACTCCGTCGTCCTACGCCTGACCGTCCGCGGCGCGGGGCGGGTGGACCTCTACCGGTCCAAGATCGACGGCTCGCGCATCGCGATCACCGGCGACGTCGTGGGCAGCCCCGGCGACACCGACCGCGTGACCACGGTCGAGTTCGTCTGCGACCTCGGCCCGTTCGAGGATGGCGGCTGGATCTGGTTCGACCTCACCTCCGATACGGACGTCGAGCTGCTGGCCGGTGGCTGGTACTCGGCCGTCGCCGCGACGGAGACCCGGCCCGACGCCGGACCCGACGGCCGGCCCGACCCGTCGGTGCAGGTGCCCAACGACCGACGCGTCACGATCGGCATCCCCACCTTCAACCGCCCGGGCGACGCCGTGGCCGCGCTGGAGGCCCTGACCTCCGATCCGCAGGTCGACGCCGTGATCGATGCGGTGCTCATGCCCGACCAGGGCGACCGCAAGGTGCGGGACGAGCCGGGCTTCACCGAGGCCGCCGAGGCGCTGGGCGACCGGCTGCGGATCTTCGACCAGCCCAATCTCGGTGGATCCGGCGGGTACAGCCGCATCATGTACGAGGCCCGTCGCCTCACCGACTCGCCCTACATCCTGTACATGGACGACGACATCGAGATCGAGCCCGACTCGATCCTGCGCGCGCTGGCCTTCGTCCGGTTCTCCACCGTGCCGATGCTTGTCGGCGGGCAGATGCTCAACCTGCAGGAGCGCAGCCACCTCCACACCATGGGTGAGGTGGTCGGCGGCCACGACTTCATGTGGACCGCCGCCCCGCACGCGGACTACGACTACGACTTCTCCACGTACCCGCTGACGGACCGCGACAACCCCAAGCCGCTGCACCGCCGAATCGACGTGGACTACAACGGCTGGTGGATGTGCCTCATCCCGCGTGTGGTCGCCGAGAAGATCGGACAGCCGCTGCCGCTGTTCATCAAGTGGGACGACGCCGAGTACGGGCTCCGCGCCCGCCGGGCCGGGCACCCCACCGTCACCATGCCCGGCGTGGCGATCTGGCACATGGCGTGGTCCGACAAGGACGACGCGATCGACTGGCAGGCGTACTTCCACCTGCGCAACCGCCTCGTGGTGGCCTCGCTCTACCACGACGGCGACCACAAGGGGATCATGCAGTCCAGCCTCAAGGCGCTGGTCAAGCACCTGGTGTGCCTCGAATACTCGACCGTGGCCATCCAGATCGAGGCGATCCGCGACTTCCTGCGCGGCCCCGAGGCGCTGTACGAGCTGCTGCCCACGGCGCTGCCCAAGGTCCGGTCGATGCGCGCCGGGTTCCCGGACGCCGTCGTCGTCCCCTCCGCCGTCGACCTACCCGCCCCGTCGGGCGGGCCCGCCGGCATCCACACCGAGCCCAAGGGCAAGGCGCGCAAGGTCGTCGCCCTGGCCAAGGGCTTGGCCCACACGTTGTCCCGCGACGACAAGGCGCACCACGAGGTGCCCCAGGCCAACTTCCCGCCCGTCGAGGCGCGCTGGTACTCGCTCAGCCGCGTCGACGGCGCCACCGTCACCACCGCGGACGGCCGCGGAGTCGTCTACCGCAAGCGCGACCGCGACAAGGCCGCAGCCCTGTTCAAGGAATCCGCGGCCCTGCATCGTGAGTTGTACCGTCGGTTCCCCGAGATGCGCCGTCGCTACCGCCGGGCGCATGCCGAACTCGTGAGCAAGGAGGCCTGGAGCCGTGTCTTCGACGCCTGACCCCGCCACGCCGGCCACGGCCGGAGCCTCCGCCGGGCATGGGGCGGCCCCGACGGTCGAGATCCCCGTGCCGACCGGCGAGGTGCGGCTACTCTCCGGGATCCAGCGCCGACTGCTGGCCGTGCCCGGGTCGCGGGAGGCCGCCGTGACGCTCTCGCATGTCGGTGAGCACGCCCTCGGCTGGATGGCGATCGCCGGCGCCGGAATGGTGCTCGACCCCGCGCGCCGGGGCAGGTGGGCGATGGTCGGGGTGGGGACCTTCGGCGCGCACGCCACCTCCGTCGTGCTCAAGCGTGTCGTCCGGCGCAAGCGCCCCGACCACCCGAGCGTCGCGGTGGGCGTCGGAACGCCCTCGAAGCTGAGCTTCCCCTCCTCCCATGCCACGTCGACCACCGCGTTCGCCCTGCTCGCGGGGTCGGTCAGCGGCGTACCGATCGCCCCGGCACTCGTGCCGGTGATGCTGGCGTCCAGGCTCGTGCTCGGAGTCCATTACCCTTCTGATGTGCTCGCCGGCGCCACGGTCGGTGCGGGCTGCGCGGCGCTCACCCGTGCAGTATGGCCCACCGCGGCCTTCCAGCGCGTGTTGCCCGAGGCATGGCGCGAGGCCGAGGCGGGCCCAGGCACCACTGAGAATCCCGAGGAGAATTGATGACCGATCAGACCGGAGCCCCGGCAGCCCGGGGCGGGGGAGATCACCAGCTCTTCGGCGCCGAGCCGCACACGGCCAACGAGATCGACGACATCGCGGAGGCGGAGGAAGAGGCCAAGGGTGCCCCGCCCAAGAACCTCCTCGACGGGATGATCAAGGCGCTCCGTCCGCGCCAGTGGGTCAAGAACGTCCTCGTGATCGCCGCCCCCGCGGCGGCCGGCTCGCAGACCCTGACCGACTCGTCGGTCTTGTTCTCGGTCTTCATCGCGTTCGTGGCCTTCTGCATGGCCGCGTCGAGCGTGTACCTCATCAATGACGCGATGGACGTCGAGGCCGACCGCGCCCACCCGACCAAGCGGTTCCGTCCCATCGCCGCCGGCGTTCTGCCCGTCGGACTGGCGTACGGCATGGCGGTGGTGCTCATCATCGCGGCGCTGGTCATCTCCGTGCTCTTCGCACACCCGGCGCTGGCGATCGTCGTGGCCGTGTACATCGTGCTGCAGCTCATGTACTGCTTCGGCCTCAAGCACCAGCCGGTGCTCGACATCGCGTTCGTGTCCTCCGGCTTCCTGCTGCGCGCGGTGGCCGGCGGCGCGGCGGCCGAGGTCGCCATCTCGCAGTGGTTCCTGCTGGTCATGGCCTTCGGCTCGCTGTTCATGGCGGCCGGCAAGCGGTACGCGGAGTTGAGCCTGCACCTGAAGACCGGCGCCAAGATCCGCAAGGCGCTCGAGAGCTACACGCCCACCTACCTGCGCTTCGTGTGGACGCTGTCGGCCACCGTGCTGGTGCTCTGCTACGCGCTGTGGGCCTACGACCGCGGCTCGGATCCGGGCCAGCCGGCCGGTGCCGCGATCTGGCTCCAGATCTCGATCGTCCCGTTCACCATCGCCGTCCTGCGCTACGCCGTGGACGTCGACGCGGCCCAGGCCGGCGAGCCGGAGGACATCGCCCTGGGCGACCGCGTCCTGCAGATCCTGGCCGCCCTGTGGGTGCTGACCGTGGTGATCGGCGTCTACATCGTCCCGGTTATCTGACCCGGCTCTGGCGATGACGGAAGTGGCGGCGGGCAGGTCTCGCCGGTGGTCCGGGACGGCCTTCTGGGCCGGCGTGGCCGTGGTGGTGGCGATCTTCTTCGCGGGCGCCTGGCAGCGGCGGTGGATCGCCGACGACGGCCTCATCGTCCTGCGTACCGTCCGCAACCTCATCGCGGGCAACGGGCCGGTGTTCAACGCCGGCGAGCGCGTGGAGTCCAACACCTCCACGCTGTGGACCTATCTCATCTACCTCACCCACGAGGTCGTGGGTTTCCGGCTCGAGCTCGTCGCCTTGGGCCTGGCGCTCACCCTGAGCATGGCCGCGGTGGTGTGTGCGATGCTCGGCACCCGAGTCATGTACCGCGGCACCCGCCGTGCCCCCGCCGGTGTGCCCATGCTCCTGCTGCCGTTCGGCGTGCTCATCTACGTGATGCTGCCCCCGGCGCGCGATTTCGCCAGCTCGGGCCTGGAGACGGGTCTGGTGATCTGCTGGATCGGCGTCATGTGGCTGGGGATGCAGCTGTGGGCGCGGGCGGAGCACCGCGAGTATCGGTTCGGACTGCCCGCCCCGGGCACGGCGGTGCTCGCGTTCATCGCGGGCCTGGGTCCGCTGGTGCGGCCGGAGATGGCCATCGCGGCGGCGGTCTTCCTCGCGCTCATGGCGGCCGCGCGCCAGTCGTGGCGGCATCTGGGCTGGTTGGTGGCGATCGCCGGCGCGGTGCCCGTGCTCTACCAGCTGTGGCGCATGTCGTATTACGCGCTGCCGTACCCGCTCACCGCGGTGGCCAAGGACGCGGGCGGCTCCAAGTGGGGTCGCGGCCTGGAGTACCTGTGGGATCTGCTGTCGCCGTATGCGCTTCTGGTGCCGATCGCGGTGGTGCTGGTCGGGGGCCTGGTCTCGCTCTGGGCGGTCACGAGTGCGCGACCCGGAGCGTGGATCCGCTACTTCCGTAAGGGGGGCGGATCCGCCGGCGCGGGGGTGGATCGGGGCGACGCCGACGCCGACACCCACGACGACGAGCACGACGCCGACGCCCACGGCGACCAGGGCGACGACGACAACGACGTCAGCCGGTTGAACCGTCTACGGGGCGGGGTGCGCTCCACCCCGGTCGTCACCGTCGCGTTCCTCGTGGTGGCCCTGATCATGCTGCTCTACGTCACCCGCGTCGGCGGCGACTTCATGCACGGCCGTGTGCTCCTGCCATCGCTGTTCCTGTTCCTGCTGCCGGTCTCGGTGGTGCCGCTGCCGATCGGGCCGCCGCGCGGGGAGCAGGACGGGCGGGTGCGCCGCGTGGCGGTGCCCGTGGTCGCGGCGGCGTGGCTCGTCGTCGTCGGCTGGGCGGTGACCGTCGAGGTCACCCAGGACCCCTTCCGCGAGGAGCCCGAGTCCATCACGGCTGCCGGGATCGTGGACGAGCGCCAGTTCTACATCCAGCGCACCGGCCACCGCCACCCGCTGCTCGCGGAGGACTACCTCGACTTCCCGCGGATGCGCGCGCTGGTGCGGGACGTCTCGACCAATCGGACGGGCGCGGTGTTCCTGCCGGTGCCGGGGTTCCAGGACCGCTGGGATGTGGTGTCGTATGACCGGCCCATGCCGGGGCTGGCGCCGTTCGAGCTGCCCGACGACCCGATCAAGACCGTGGTGTTCCTCAACCTCGGCATGACGAGCATGAATCTGCCGCTCGACGTCAAGGTCTACGACACCGTGGGCCTCGCCTCGCCGCTGGCCGCCCACACGGACCGCATGGAGGCCGGGCGGATCGGGCACGACAAGTTCCTCCCGTACGACTGGGTGATGGCGTCCACGGGGGTGGTGGAGGATCCTGTGAACTTCCCCCGGTGGATCGACGTCAACTGGGTGAACCAGGCCGAGGTGGCTCTGCAGTGTTCTGCGACACAGGCGCTCATCGAGTCGTATTCCGCGCCGCTGACGCCTGAGCGACGGTGGTCAAACCTCGTGAACGCATTCTCATTCGCCGAGTACCGGATGAACAGAATCCCTGCATACGAGGTCCAGAGGTGTGGTCTGCCCATGCCGGAGGAAGTGGAGAAGTATCAGGGCACTAGGTAGGGTGGCGCCTGCTGTTGTCTCGGAACGGTAACGGCAGGGGATCAAAATGGTCCCCGACCTGTAACACCTGTCCCATAGTGCGCGACAGTATTCATGTCGCAGTTCCGGCCCTCCCTGGTGGGGTCGGTCCGATGGACGTCACCGATGCCTCCCGGGGCACCAGGAACGAACAAAGGAACCAACGAATGTCCCATTCCACCCTCCGGCGCAGGTTCGCTGCCGGGCTCACCGCGATGGCGACCGCCGCCGGGCTCATGGCTGGCGCCCCGGCCCTCGTCAACGCGCAGGCGACCGAGCCGGGCTCGTCGGCCAGCCTCGGCTCCGCCGGTTCGGCCGGGGCGCCGGCCGCAGCCCCGGCCGCTGCCCCGGCTGCCATGGCGTTCGGTGGAAATGAGGACCCGGACGGCACGCGCGGCGTCCTCGGCGACCGTTGTGTCTACGACGCGGTCCAGTCCTGGGTCCAGCTGTGCGAGGTCTGGTCGCCGTCGATGAACCGGCACATCAAGGTGCAGGTCCAGCCGGCGCGTCAGGGCGGCGGCAACGCGGGCCTGTACCTGCTCGACGGTCTGCGCGCGCGGGATGACTGGAACGCCTGGACCCACGACGCCCAGGCGCAGCGCATCTTCCTCATGGACAACATCACGCTGGTCATGCCCGTCGGCGGCCAGGTCTCCTTCTACTCCGACTGGGAGCGGCCCATCAACCTGGGCGGCAACCTGCTCGAGTACAAGTACGAGACGTTCCTGACGCAGGAGCTGCCCGGCTACCTGCAGCGGGAGTTCGGCGTGTCCCCGAACAACAACGCCATCGCCGGTCTGTCGATGGGCGGCTCGGCGGCCGCGACGCTGGCCGCCAACCACCCGAACCAGTTCAAGCAGGTCTCGGTGTTCTCCGGCTACATGAACCCGACCGCCCCGGGGATGTACTCGATGATCCCGCTGGCGATGTTCGACCAGTGCAAGTGTGATCCGTTCGCCATGTGGGGCCTGCCGGGCTCCCCGGCCTGGGGTAGGAACGACCCGCTGCTCAACGCCGACAAGCTGCGGAATATCCCGATGTACGTCACCGCCGGCTCGGCGATCCCCGGCCAGTACGACCAGCCGTCCAGCCTGCAGGGCGTGTTCAACACGTTCAACGGTGTCATCCTCGAGGGGCTGTCCCGCGGTTCGACCCTGGCGTTCCAGAACACCATGAACGCCGCGTCCAACCGGGCGGTCTTCAACTACCGCGCCACGGGTATCCACGGCTGGGGTTACTGGAACGACGACCTCATCGACGCCCGTTCCACTCAGATCCTCGACGTGATGGACGCGTACTCGACCTACTGATGGTCGGCGGCGTCCCGAGGGACGTCTTCCGACGAATAATGGACGGATTCGGCTGATCCCAGCGAGTCCTCACCCGTCACACCGGGGCCCCGCGCGTAGATTCACGTGCGGGGCCCCGGTCGTATCCGGCCGCCGGGCTCGGCCGTGGAAGGGGAAACCACGGACGCGCCATGGACTCAGGGCCCCGGAGTCCGGAGCCGCCGGCCGATGCCGGCCGTTCACTCACGGGATCCGTTTCCAGTCGACGCGGCAAGGAAGAGAACAGACACCATGGCGACCCCCAGCGCATATGTGAGCCCCCGCAGTCGGTGGGCGTCCCTCGTCGCGGTACCGCTCGTGGCGGGCATGGTGGGCTCCGGCCTCGTCGTGACGCCCCTCGCCGGCGCCCAGGAGACGCCCGTCCGCCCGAGCCCGAGCCAGGAGGCCCCGGCGCGGGCCACTCCCGCGCCGAACCCGGAGAACGCTCCGGACGCGCCGACCCTGCAGGTGCCGGACGACCTGCCGGCCGGTGTGCGGCTGGACCGCGTCGAGTGGAAGTCCGCGAACCGGGTCGCGCTCTGGGTGCAGTCGCCGGCCATGGACGAGGCCGTGCAGGTGCAGTTGATGCTGCCGGCCACGTGGAACTCCGAGCCGGACCGCACCTACCCCTCGCTGCTGCTCCTCGACGGCCTGCGGGCGCGGGATGACGCGAGTGGCTGGACCCTCGAGACCAAGATCTCGCAGTTCTTCGACGCCAAGAACGCGGTGATCGTCCTGCCGATCGGCGGCGAGTCGAGCTTCTACACCGACTGGGTCGCCGACGCCAAGGGCGAGCAGTACCAGTGGGAGACCTTCCTGATGCAGGAGCTCCCGCCGCTGCTGCAGCGCGAATGGCGTGTCGGCGACAAGCACGGGGTCGCCGGCCTGTCCATGGGCGGCACGGCCGCGATGATGCTCGCCCAGCGGTACCCGGACTACTTCCAGTTCGCGGCCAGCTACTCGGGATTCCTCGACACCACCAGCTTCGGCATGCCGGAGGCCATCAAGGTCGCCATGCAGGACGCCGGTGGCTACCCGGCCGAGAGCATGTGGGGCCCGCTCGGCTCGCCGCGCTGGCAGGAGCAGGATCCCAAGCTCCACGCCGCCAAGATGCGGGAGCAGACCGTGTACGTCTCCGCCGGCAGTGGCAACACCGGACCCTGGGACGAGCCGTCCGGCCTTCCGGGGATCCCCACCAACTTCCCGGGCTACGGCCTCGAGCTGTTGTCGCGGATGACCACCCAGACCTTCGTCAACCGCGCCCGCGAGGCCGGGGTCAACGTCACTGCCAATTTCCGGCCCTCCGGGACCCACACGTGGCCCTACTGGCAGTTCGAGATGACCCAGGCGTGGCCGCAGTACGCGACCGCGGTGGGCATCGCGAACGTCGAGCCCCCGTGCGCGGCCGAGGGCGAGATCGCCCGCCTGGCCGAGCGTGAGCCGGGTCTGGGGCCGTGCCTGACCAACGAGTACGACGTCCGCGGCGGCAAGGCCACGGACTTCCGCTTCGGCCAGGTGTTCTGGTCGCAGCAGACCGGGGCGCACTCGGTCCTCGGTGCGATCGGCGCGGCCTACCAGTCCGAGGACGGCCCGGCCGGTTCGCTCGGGCTACCCACCTCGGGTGAGAACACGACTCCCGACGGCAAGGGCCGGTACTCGGACTTCCAGAACGGCGTCATCTACTGGTCGCCCACCACCGGCGCCCACGCCGTCCGGGGCGCCATCCGCGCCATGTGGCAGGACCAGGGGGCCGAGCGAGGGGACCTCGGCTACCCGACCACCGACGAGATCGCCAACCCCAATAAGCCGGGCGTCGTCCAGGGCTTCCAGGGCGGCACGGTCTACTGGTCCGAGGAGACCGGGCCGAAGGTCGTCGAGGGCGAGATCCTCAAGACCTACCGTGAGGCCGGGGCGGAGAACTCGGCTCTGGGCTACCCCACGACCGACGAGATCGCACTGAGCACGCGGGGCGGTGCGTTCAGCCGCTTCCAGGGTGGCTACATCTACTGGTCGCGTGGCACCGGGGCCCACGTTGTCCCGCGCGGTCCGATCTTCGACGCCTGGGGCACGGTCGACTACGAACGCGGCCGCCTCGGTTATCCGACCGGCCCGGTGCGCACCACGCGTGACGGCCAGGTGATGGACTTCGAGGGTGGCCAGATCACCGTCTCAGGCGGCCGGGCGGAGATCTCGTGAGGGCGCGCGCGACAGCCCTGGGTGCCGCCCTGATCGTCACCGGCGGCATGCTCGCGGCCTGTGGTGGCGGCGATTCGACCGTGTCCGGCGTACCGGACTCCGAGACCCTGGCCCCACCGCCCGGGGGTAGCGCCCCGACCTCCTCCAGGGTGCCTGCCTCCGAGGACTCCGGCCGGTTCACCGAGGCGCCCGCCCCCGTCGCCTCGGACGCCCCCGGGTTCGACGGCCCCGCCGTGGGGGCGCGGGAACGCGGCTACCTCGAAACCCTCGACCGCGAGGGCATCGAGACCGGGGAGCTGCAGGATCCGCTGGTCGCTGCGGGGAACACCATCTGCCGGATCCGGACCACCGGCGGTGCCGCGGAGGAGACCACGACCATCGCCGACGCGGTCGCGGGCCAGATCGTGGCGGGCGGCTACTCGGATCTCGAGGTCGATCAGGTGTCCCGGATCGTCGTGGACGCCTCCGCCGGCCAGCTCTGCCCGTAGCCGGAGGCGTCCCGCGGCGGCGCGTGAGGGCCGCCACGTCTCGGCCGGTTCCGGAACCCGCGGGGCCACCCGTGCGTTGAACCGGGCATCGGTCACTGACGGACATCGCCTGTGAGGTGGCCGGGAAGGAGTACGAATCGTGGCTCGTGGATCCCGTGGAGGGTACGGCCGCCGTCTCGGGTGCTCGATCGGAGCGCTCGTGATGGTGGTCCTGGTGGTGCTGGGCGTCGGATGGTGGATCGGACAGCGTGGCCTGCCCACCGATCCGGACGGGCCCGTGCCCCCTCCCGAGACGCCCGAGATCGCGCAGCCGGCGGACTGTGCCGATGTGCAGCTCCTCGCCGTGCCGGGCACGTGGGAGAGCAGCCCGACCGACGATCCGCACAACCCGACGTTCCTGCCGCAGGCGCTCCTGCGGACGATCACCGATCCGCTGTCCGAGCAGTACCCGGGCGACCGGCTCGAGGTCTACACCGTGCCGTACGTCGCCCAGTTCCGGAACCCGCAGCGGCCCGACGAGATCACCTACGACCAGAGCCGTGCCGAGGGCACGGACCGGGCGCGCGCCGAGATGGCCGCCACCCACGAGCACTGCCCGTACACCTCCTTCATCCTCCTCGGCTTCTCCCAGGGCGCCGTGATCGCCGGCGACCTGACGAACGAGATCGGCACCGGCAACGGCCCGGTCCCGGCCGACCGGGTCCTGGGCTCGGTCCTCATCGCGGACGGGCGCCGCCTGCCGGGCGAGGGCCAGTCGCCCGGCCTGAACCCGGGCAACGGCCAGGGGATGGAGATCTCCCTGCAGCCGGTCACCGGGTTCACACAGCTGATCGCCGGCGCCACCATGACAGGCGTCCGGCCGGGCGGGTTCGGGGAGCTCGCGGACCGCACCGCCCAGATCTGCGACTCCCGCGACCTCATCTGTAACGCCCCGCTCAACGTGGTCGACGGCGCGGCCCGCTTCCAGGAGTTCGTCGCCAACAACGCGGTCCACGCGCTGTACGCGACGAACCCTGACGTCATCATCGGCACGACGGTGCCCGAATGGACGATCGGTCACATCCGCGAGCTCACCGACGGTGCGCCGGAGATCGCCCACGGGTAGACGAACTCTGCATGTCGCGGTTCGACACGCCGACCGCGCGCGTAGATTCGGAGTTCGGAGGTGGCCTGGGGCACGCTGTAAGATCGACCAAGCCTGTCGTCAGTGCACCCGCATGTCCGCGGTCGGCGACGTCGACCATCAGACACGGATCGGAACGGAGCAACGTGGAGTTCGAGCAGTACCACGACGCCAGCGGGGCGATTGTCATCCCCGATCGCACTACTCTGGTCGACTTCGTCGAGGCCAATGTCTCCGCCGCCCGTCAGGACCCGGCGCAGGACGGGTTGATCTACCGCTACATGGACTACTCGAAGACCCGCGAAGGCGAGGTTCAGGAGCTGCTGTGGTCGCAGTTCGGCGACCGCCTCTACGCCATCGCGGCCCGGCTGCAGCAGGTGGCCGAGCCGGGCGATCGGGTGGCGATCCTCGCCCCGCAGGGGCTCGACTACATCGTGTCGTTCTTCGCCGCGATCCACGCCGGGCTCATCGCCGTGCCGTTGTTCGACCCGGACGAACCCGGCCACCACGACCGTCTCCACGCGGTCCTGGGCGACTGCACGCCGACGGTCATCCTCACCTCCACCCAGTCCGCGGCGGGCGTCCGGAAGCTGTTCCGTGAACTGCCCGCGCGCGAGCGTCCGCGCACCGTCGCCGTCGACGCCATCCCCGACGAGCTCGGCGCCGGATGGGACCGACCTGATCTCGGCGCGGACGACATCGCCTACCTGCAGTACACCTCGGGCTCCACCCGGGTGCCCGCCGGTGTGGAGATCACCCACCGCAACGTCGTCACCAACGTCATGCAGCTCTTCGACGGCCTCGGGCTGAGCCGCGCCTCGCGCGGCGTCACCTGGCTGCCGCTGTTCCACGACATGGGCCTGCTCACGGTGATCCTTCCCGCGATGGGCGGGGCCACCATCACGGTGATGAGCCCCCGCGCGTTCGTCCAGCGTCCCGGCCGCTGGGTCACGCAGCTGGCCGAGGCGGCGGGCGAAGGGGGCGTCGACGGCGTGTTCGCCGCGGCACCGAACTTCGCGTTCGAGCACGCCGCCCGCCGGGGCCTGCCGCGGGAGGGCGAGCCACTGGATCTGTCCGGTGTCACCAGCATCATCAACGGTTCGGAGCCGGTCACGCCCGCGTCGATGCGCGCGTTCAACGAGGCGTTCTCCCCGTACGGGCTGGCCCCCACCGCCATCAAGCCGTCCTACGGCATGGCGGAGGCGACGCTGTTCGTGTCCTCACCGCGTAAGGACGACGAGGCGATCGTCATCCACGTCGACCGGGGAGATCTCAACAAGGGCCTCATGACGGTCCTGGACCCCGCTCAGGTCGAGGGCAACGACGACGCGATCCCGCAGGTCGCCTGCGGGTACGTCGCGCCGAGCCAGTGGGCGACGATCGTCGACGCGAACATCGACGAGACGACCGGCGAACACGACGGCACCGGCCGCGAACTGCCCGAGGGCAGGGTCGGCGAGATCTGGCTCCACGGCACGAACGTGGGCGGCGCCTACTGGGATCGCCCGGAGGAGTCCCGGGCCACCTTCGGAAACACGCTGACCGAGCGCCTGCCCGAGGGCAGTAAGACGGTCCGCGAGTTCGGTTCGGTCCCCGAGGACGGGCGCTGGCTGCGCACCGGAGACTACGGGGCGTACGTCGACGGCCAGCTCTACATCACGGGCCGCGTCAAGGACCTCGTGATCGTCGCGGGTCGTAACCACTACCCGCAGGACCTCGAGAACACGGCGCAGGACGTGTCCGACGCACTGCGTCCCGGCTTCGTGGCCGCGTTCTCGGTTCCGGCCAACCAGCTGCCGATCGACGCCCGTAACGGCGCGGAGATCGCGGCCGATGACTCCTCGGAGACGCTCGTGCTGGTGGGCGAGCGCGCGCCCGGCGCGGGCAAGGCGGACCCCGGGCCCATCGCGGACGCGGTCCGCTCGGCGATCTCCGCCAGGCACGGCGTCACGGCACAGGACGTGCTCCTGGTGCCCGCCGGCTCGATCCCACGCACGTCGAGCGGCAAGATCGCGCGCCGTGCATGCAAGACCGCGTACGTCGACGGGACGCTACGCGGGGGACACCAGCAGACCGCCTTCCCCGACCTGCCGACGGAATAGCGTCCGGCGGCCGGGCTGGCAGAAGGCACCACGGGTGCCCCGCGGCGCGGGACACCCCGGATGACACCCGAGGAAAGGCGAGTCACCCAGATGGCACAGAGCGAGATGACGGTAGTAGAGCTCCGCGAGTGGCTGCGGGGCTGGGTCTGCCGGGCCACGGGCCTCGACATCTCCAAGGTGACCGACGACCGGTCGCTGGAGGAGTACGGGTTGTCCTCACGCGACGCGGTGACCCTGTCGGCGGACCTCGAGGACCTTCTCGGCCGCCCACTGGACGCGACCGTCGCCTACCAGCATCCCACCGTCGCGACCCTCGCCGAGTACGTGATCAACGGGCCGGTGGAGTCCGACGAGCCGGTCGATCTGCACACGTTCCGTGAGCGCGGGGCCGGTATGGAGTTCGACGTCGCGGTCATCGGTATGGCCACGCGGTTCCCGGGCGGCGCCGACACGCCCGAGGCCACGTGGGAGCTCCTCGCCGAAGGTCGCGACGCCACCTCGCCGCGCCCGGCCACGCGCTGGTCGGAGTGGGCGGGTGACGCCTATGTCCAGCAGGTCCTGTCCGAGGCTCCGGACCGGGGCGGCTGGCTCGACGACTCCGAGGTGCGGGACTTCGACGCCGAGTTCTTCGGCATGAGCCCCCGCGAGGCCGAGATGGTCGACCCGCAGCAGCGGCTCGCGCTCGAGCTCACCTGGGAGGCGCTGGAGAATGCCCACCTGCCCGCCAGTGACCTCAAGGGTCGCGAGGTCGGCGTGTTCATCGGTTCGTCCTCGAGCGACTACCAGGTCTTCCTCACCGCAGACTCCGCGGCGGCCTCCCCGTACGCGGTCACCGGCGCCTCCAACTCGATCATCTCCAACCGCGTGTCGTACACGTTCGACTTCCGCGGCCCCTCGATGACCCTGGACACGGCCTGCTCGACCTCGCTGGTCACGATCCACGAGGCCGTCAACTCGCTGCGCCTGCACGAGTCCGACCTCGCCGTCGCCGGCGGCGTCAACATGATGCTCGCGCCCGCCGCGACGATGGGCTTCGCCAAGACCGGTGCCGCGCTCAGCCCGGACGGGCGCATCAAGGCCTTCTCCTCGGACGCGAACGGCATCTGCCGAGCCGAGGGCGGCGGCGTGTTCATCCTCAAACGCCTGTCCGAGGCGGAGCGGGACGGGGACCAGATCCTCGCGGTCATCAAGGGTTCGGCGGTCAATTCCGACGGCCGCTCCAACGGCATGACCGCGCCCAACCCGGACGCCCAGGTCGCCGTGCTGCGCCAGGCGTACGCAGACGCGGGCGTCGACCCGCGCGAGGTCGACTACATCGAGGCCCACGGCACCGGCACCATCCTCGGCGACCCGATCGAGGCCACCGCGCTCGGGCAGGTCCTCGGCCGTGGACGCGATGCTGAGAAGCCCACGCTGCTCGGTTCGGCCAAGACCAACTTCGGCCATATGGAGTCGGCCGCCGGTTCCGCCGGTCTGGCGAAGATCATCCTGGGCATGGGCCACGACGCGGTCCCGCCGACCCTCAATTTCGCGGGTCCCAACCCGTACATCGACTTCGACACCGCGCGGCTCAGCGTGGTCACCGAGACGACGCCGTGGCCCCGCTACAGTGGTCGCGCCCTGGCGGGCGTGTCCGGTTTCGGCTTCGGCGGCACCAACGCGCACGTCGTGGTGGCCGAGTACCAGCCCACCCCGGTTAACGTCGTGGACGCGCAGACCTCAGCCGACGCTGAGACCGCAGCCGATGCTGAGACCGCAGCCGAGACGCCCGCCGAGGACTCCGTCGCCCGCAGTGTGGCCGACGCCGTCGCGCACAACGCCGACGAGTTGGCGACCACCGGCACCTCCGCGGCCGGCGCGCCCGCGACCGTGCTCGTGGTGTCCGGCTCGCTGCCCTCGCGCCGCAAGGCCGCGGCCGGTCAGATCGCCGACTGGCTCGAGAAGCAGGACGACTCGGTCGACCTGGGCGCCGTCGCCCGCACCCTGTCGACCCGCAACCACGGCCGCTCCCGTGGTGCCGTGGTGGGCCACACCCGGGCCGAGCTGGTCGAGGGGCTCCGGGCCCTCGCCGCCGGCGATCCCGGCCCCGGTGTGTTCAGCGCCGACGCGCCCGCCGGGACCGGCGACGTGTGGGTGTTCGCCGGATTCGGTGCGCAGCACCGGAAGATGGCCAAGGAGCTGTACCTGTCCAACCCGCTGTTCGCCTCGTGCCTGGACGCGGTGGACGAACTCATCGACTTCGAGGCCGGCTACCGCATGGCCGAGATGTTCCTCGACGACTCGGTGACCTACGGGGTCGAGACGGCGCAGGTCGGCATCTTCGCCATCCAGGTGGCGCTCATCGACACCCTCAAGGCGCTCGGCGCCAAGCCCGAGGCCGTGATCGGCCACTCGATGGGTGAGGTCGCCGCCGCGTACGCCACGGGCGGCCTGAACCTGGAGGACGCGGTGCGCGTGATCTGCGTGCGCTCGCGTCTCATGGGTGATGCCGAGCAGCAGGTGTCGGACGAGGAGGCAGGCGCGATGGCGCTGGTCGAGTACTCGGCCGACGAGGTCGCGCAGATCATCGCCGACAACCCGCAGTTCGCCTCCATCGAGCCGGCCGTCTACGCCGCGCCCACGCACACCACGGTCGGTGGGCGTGCGAAGCCGGTCGCCGAGTTCGTGGCCTGGGTCGAGGAGCAGGGCAAGTTCGCCCGTCAGCTCCAGGTCCGCGGCGCCGGCCACACCTCGGACGTCGACATGCTGCTCGGCGAGCTCGCCGCGGAGATCGCCGGCCTCGAGCCGCGCCCGCTCACCTCGGCATTGTTCTCGTCGGTCGATCGCGAGGTGCTCTATCGCGCCGGCGACGGACCGATCCACGCTGAGGAGTACTGGGTCAAGGGCATGCGCCACCAGGTGTGGTTCACCCACGCCGTGCGCAAGGCCGTCGACGCCGGCTACGTGACCTTCCTCGAGTTCGCACCCAATCCGGTCGCCGCAATGTCGATCGCCGCGACCTGCTTCGACGCCGGGCTCATGGAGCCCAACCTGCTGTACACGCTCAAGCGCAAGGAGTCCGAGGCGGACACGCTGCTGAGCGCGATCGCGCAGCTGTACGTCCACGGGCACTCGATCGACATGCCGTCGGTGGTGGAGATGCTCCACGGGCACGTCACGGGCGCCGGCCGCTACGCCGCGGTGCCTGGCACCCGCTGGAAGCGCCGCACCCTGTGGCCGACGGTCACCGCCGGTGGCGGGTCGGGCGAGGGTCGCATGCCGGGCGCGCACGTGGCGCTGCCGGACGGCCGCCACGCCTGGCAGGTCCGTGCCGAGGTGGTGCCGAGCGTCGACGCGCTGATGACGGCCGCGGCCGCGTCGGTGGTCGAGGGTGCGACGCTCACCGCCGTGAACCGGCCCGGTCTGCTGCCGGCGTCGGGCGCCGTGACGACCACCATGACGCCGCACCCGGGTGGTGCGTCGCTGCAGGTGCACGCGCACGTGGGTGACGCGCCGGCGTCGTCGTTCCAACTGGTCGCCGAGTGCGCGGTGAGCGGCGGGACGCCGATCGAGCCCGGCTCGGCGCAGGAGCTGGCCTACGTGTCCACCGAGTCCGACGCCCCAGTGGTGGACGAGGGGGAGGACGACGAGACCGACGGTCGCTGGAGCCCGGACACCGGGGAGGCGCTCTCCGACCGACTGGCCCGCATCATCGGCTCCTCGATGGGGTACAGCCCCGACGACCTGCCGCGCGAGCTGCCGCTGCTCGACCTGGGCCTGGACTCGCTCATGGCGGTGCGGATCAAGAACCGGGTCGAGTACGAGTTCTCCATCCCGCCGCTCGAGTTGCAGGCGATGCGGGATGCCTCGCTCAACGATGTCGCCGACATGGTGACGTTCGCGGTGGAGAACCCCGAGCAGGTCGGCGAGCTGGCCGCCCAGCAGGCTCGCGGGGAGGGCGCGGTGGACGTGGCCGCCCTGCGCGACGGCACTGAATCAGGCGCCGACGCCGACGTCGGCGCCGGTACCGACGCCGCGATCGCGATCGCCCCGCGCGATGACACCGAGCGCATGGCGTTCGGTGCGTGGGCCGTGGTCACCGGTGCTGCCGCCCCCGGCGTGACCGGCACCCTCCCGACGCTCGACGACCCGACCCGGGCCGCGCTCGCCGCCCGACTCTCCGAGCGTTCCGGCGGTGAGATCACCGCCGGGCAGGTGGCCGGCGCCACCACGATCGCCGACGTCGCCGACCTGCTGCGGCCGTTCACGGAGGCGGCGATCGAGGGCAACATCCGGGTGCTGCGGGAGGGCTCCGCGGAGCGCACGCCGCTGTTCCTGTTCCACGCCGCCGGCGGTTCCTCGTTCGTGTACGAGCCACTCGTCGAGCGTCTTGCCGCGGATACGCCCGTCTACGGCGTCGAGCGCACCGAGGGGCCGCTGCCCGAGCGGGCCGCCGGCTACCTCGACCGCATCCGCGAGCTCGCCGGCGGTCGCGCGATCGCCGTGGGCGGCTGGTCGTTCGGCGGCGCGCTGGCCGTCGAGGTCGCGCACCAGCTGCGTGCGGCGGGCGACGAGATCGCGCTGGTCGTGCTGCTGGACACCGTGCAGCCGTCGGAGCCGGTGCCGGACACGCTGGACGAGGCCGAGGCGCGCTGGAAGCGCTACTCGGAGTTCGCCAAGAAGACCTATGGTCTCGACGTCGAGGTCCCGCGTGAGTTCCTCGAGGAGCACGGCGAGGACGTTGTCCTGACCATGCTGCTGGAGGCGCTCGGTTCGGAGGCCAACGCCATGGGCGGCGGCGTGATCGAGCACCAGCGGGCGAGCTTCGTCGACAACCGGATCCTGCAGAGCGCCGACCTGGCCTCCTGGTCCGGGACCGGTGCAGAGGTGCCGTTCGTCATCTACCGGGCTGAGCGCATGCACGACGGCGCGATCGAGCTCGAGCCCCGCTACGCGCACGTGGACCCGGACGGCGGCTGGGCCGCGATCGTGACCGATCTCGAGATCGTTCCTCTGTCCGGTGACCACCTGGCGGTGGTGGACGAGCCGGTGGTCGGTACGGTCGGTAAGCATCTGGCACGTCGGCTCTCCGAGCTCGACTCCGAAGTACTGAAGGGATCCCACGCGTGACGGCGAAGACCACCGCGGACAAGCTCGCGGAACTGCGGGTCAAGACCGAGCAGGCTCAGGACCCGGGCAGTGAGCGGGCCAAGGCCAAGCGGGATGCCGCCGGGCTGACCCCGCCGCGGGTGCGCATCTCCGAGCTCCTGGACGCGGGCAGTTTCGTGGAGATGGGGCAGCTCGCCAAGGCGCCCGGTGACCCGAACAACCCGTACGGCGACGGCGTGGTGACCGGCCGCGGCACCATCGACGGCCGCCCGGTGGTCGTGTACGCGCACGACAACACGGTATTCGGCGGCTCGGTGGGCGAGGGCTTCGGTAAGAAGGTCTGCGCCATCATGGACTTCGCCCTCAAGGTCGGGTGCCCGATCATCGGGATCAACGACTCGGGCGGCGCCCGCGTCCAGGACGCCGTCACCTCGCTGGCCTACTACTCGGAGATCTCCAAGCGTCAGTACCCGGCGTCCGGGTACATCCCGCAGATCTCGATCATGCTCGGCAAGTGCGCCGGCGGTGCCGTCTACGCACCCGTGACCACCGACTTCGTGGTGGCGGTCAAGGACCAGGCGTACATGTTCGTCACCGGCCCCGACGTGATCAAGCAGGTCACCGGCGAGGAGATCTCCATGGAAGATCTCGGCTCGGCGCTGCAGCAGGCCAAGAACGGCAACGTCAACCACGTCGCGGTGAGCGAACACGAGGCGTTCATGTACGTGCGCAACCTGCTCAGCTTCCTGCCGTCCTCGGCCGCGGAGAAGGCACCGCTGATCAATCCGGGTCTCGAGCCGGAGATCACCGAGTCGGACCTGGCGCTCGACGAGATCATCCCGGACTCGGACAACGCGGCCTACGACATGCACGACGTCCTGATCCGGATGTTCGACGACGGCGAGTTCGTCGAGACCTCCGGCCAGTTCGCGCCCAACATGATCACCGGGTTCGCCCGGGTCGACGGCGAGCCGGTCGGCGTGGTCGCCAACCAGCCGCTGCACCTGTCCGGTGCCCTGGACATCGACGCTTCCGAGAAGGCCACCCGGCACATGATGCTGTGTGACGCCTACTCGATCCCGATCGTCTACGTGGTGGACACCCCGGGCTACCTGCCGGGCGTCCAGCAGGAGAAGCTCGGCATCATCCACCGCGGCGCCAAGATGGGCTACGCGGTCGCGGCGTCCTCGGTTCCCAAGGTGACCTTCGTCGTGCGCAAGGCCTACGGCGGCGCGTACGCGGTGATGGGCTCCAAGAACCTCGGCGGCGACCTCAACTTCGCGTGGCCGACCGCCCGTATCGCGGTGATGGGTGCCGAGGGCGCGGTGGATCTGCTGCAGCGTCGGCAGATCGAGGAGGCCGGCCCGCAGGAGGGCCCGAAGCTCCGTCAGCAGCTCATCGACATGTACAACGAGTTCATCGCGACTCCGTACACCGCTGCCGAGCGGGGCTACATCGACGCCGTGGTCCAGCCGTCCGAGACGCGTCTGATCCTGCGTGGTGCCCTCAAGCAGCTCCGCGACAAGATCCGCAACGAGCCGCCGCGCAAGCACCCCATCGCGCCGCTCTGATCGGTCTTCGCGCGCGATCCGGCCCGCCGGGTGGGCGCCGAGTCGCAGGGACATGCACCAACGCCGGGAGCCGGTGATCGCGTGGGGCGGTCACCGGCTCGTGGCGTCGGTGCGGGGTGGTGTGGGTCAGAGGGCGTAGGCGCCGCGGTTGCTGGCGGTGCGGCCCTCCTTGAGGACCAGGAGGATGTTGCTGTGGTCGGCCAGGGAGTCGATGTCGGCGAGGGGATCGCCCTTGACGACGACGACGTCGGCGAGCTTTCCGGCCTCCAGGGTGCCGAGCTTGTCGCCCAGGTCGCACAGCTCCGCGGATGTGCGGG
>NZ_JBSHCV010000008.1:0-134710 GCF_053615975.1 Dietzia sp. NPDC055877
CATGTCAAGATGAACGAACTCATCAACGGTGTTGCGCTGGCTCCCTGAGACCGCCGAGTAGGGAGTGCGCGGAACGCTCTTCTCGTTGAACGGGGTGGCGGGAGGGGCCCGTCAGAGGTTGATCATGTGGCCGGCGATGCCGTGGACGGCTTCCTTCATGGCCTCGGACAGCGTCGGGTGCGTGTGCACGTTGCGGCCGATGTCCTCAGCGGTGAGGTCCCACATCTGCGCCAGTGTCAGCTCGGGCAGCAGCTCCGAGACGTCCGGGCCGATGAGGTGGGCGCCCAGCAGCTCGCCGTGCGTGGAGTCGGCGATGACCTTGACGAAGCCGACCGCGTGGCCGAGCCCGTGGGCCTTGCCGTTCGCGGAGAACGGGAACTTGGCGACCTTCACGTCGTAGCCCTCGTCCTTGGCCTGCGCCTCGGTTAGCCCGAACGAGGCGACCTGCGGCTGGCAGAAGGTGGCGCGCGGCATCATCCGGTAGTCGCCGAGGGTCTGGGTGTCCGCACCGGCCATGGTCTCGGCCGCCACGACGCCCTGCGCCTCCGCGACGTGCGCGAGCTGCAGCTTCGCGGTGACGTCGCCGATCGCGTAGATGCCGTCCACGTTGGTGCGCATATGGTCGTCGATGTCGATCGCGCCGCGGTCGGTGAGCTCGACCCCGGTGTTCTCGAGCCCGAAGCCCTCGACGCGCGGGGCGAAGCCGATGGCCATGAGGACCTTGTCGACAGTCAGGGTCTGGGTGTCCCCGCCGTCGTTCTTCTCGATCTGCACCTCGACCGAGTCGCCGTTGTCGGTGACCTTGGTTGTCTTGTGGCCGGTCAGGAGCTTCACGCCGAGCTTCTTGTAGTGCTTGACCATCTCCTTGGAGACGTCCTCGTCCTCGTTCGGCAGGACGCGGTCCATGAACTCGACGATCGTGACATCCACGTCGTAGTTGGCCATGACGTAGGCGAACTCCATGCCGATCGCCCCGGCACCGACGATCACAATCGACTTGGGCAGCTCGCGGCTGAGGATCTGCTCCTCGTAGCTGACGACGTTCTCGCTGAGCTCGATCCCGGGCAGCGTCTTGACGACCGAACCGGAGGCGATGATGCAGTTGTCGAACGTGTACTTCGTGCCGTCGACCTCGACCGTCTTGGCGTCGACAAACGTGCCGTAGCCGTTGATCTCCGTAACCTTGTTCTTCTTCATGAGGAAGTGGACGCCCTTGACGATGCCGTCGGAGACCTTGCGGCTGCGATCGAACGCCGCACCGAAGTCGAAGGACACGTCCCCGGAGATGCCGAACGTCTTGCCGTCCTTGAGAACGGTGTGCGCGAGCTCGGCATTACGCAGCAGGGCCTTGGAGGGGATACAGCCCACGTTGAGGCACACGCCGCCCCAGTATTTCTCCTCGACCACGGCCACCTTGAGGCCGAGCTGCGAGGCACGGATGGCGGCGACGTAGCCACCGGGGCCCGCGCCGAGGACGATGAGATCGAAATGAGTGTCAGCCACGACACACAGGGTATGCGTATCCGGCGGGCGAGGCACCTCATGCGGCCGGGAAGACACCCGAAAGTGGAAACCCGCGGCGAGCGAAGGCTGCAGAAAATAGACTGACGCCGCCCACTCCGCGGGAGGAGGGGCGGCGTCAGTGCCTCGGCGGCAGATCAGGACATGTTGCCCAGGATCGACTTGACGGCGTTGGCGACGACCTCGCCGATGGTCTCCGCGATCTGGTCCGTGATCTTGTCGGCGGAGCTGCCGGAGCCGCCGGTGGAACCGCTGAAGATGTCGGTGATGGAACCCATTTGTGTGTCTCCGTTTATCGAATGCATTCCCGAGTGCAATCGAGAATGGCCGGGTCAGGCGACCCACGCTCATCGAACAGGGTACTTAGCGATTGTCCAGGTAACAAGACCCTGAGCGAATTAGTTGTCGCGCTCACCCCTCCCCTTTCTCGCCACTTCCAGCGGCCACGGCATCATCGAGATCATGAGCACCTCCACACCCTCTGATCCGTACCTCCACCTGGAGGACATCGACAGCGCCGCCTCCCTGGCCTGGGTCGCCGAGCGCAGTGATCGCACCCTGGCCGACCTGGCCGTCGGCGAGCACGCGGAGGCCTCCTACACCCGCGCGAAGGGGATCCTGGACGCCACGGACCGTATCGCGTGGCCGGTGTTGCGGGGCCGTTATGCGTACACGGTGTGGAAGGACCGCGAGCACCCCCGCGGGTTGTGGCGCCGGGTGCCGTGGTCGGTGTTGGAGCAGGGCGCGCCGGCGTCGGATCATCCGGCGTGGGAGACGCTCGTGGACGTGGACGCGCTCGCCCGCGAGGAGGACGTCAACTGGGTGTACGCGGGGACCGTCGTGCGCCGCCCCGAGGACGACCGGGCGTTGATCCGCCTGTCGCGGGGCGGGGCCGACGCGGTGGAGGTCCGCGAGTTCGATCTCGTCGAGCGTCGGTTCGTGCCGGCGTCGGAGGGCGGGTTCCATCTGCCGGAGGCCAAGTGCTCGGTGTCGTGGGTGGATCGGGACACGCTGGTATTGGCGGCGCCGTTGGATCCGGCCGGGGCCGATGCGACGAGCTCGGGGTACGCGCGGGTGGTGCGCCTGTGGCGCCGCGGTTCCGATCCGACGGGGGCGCCGGTGATCTTCGAGGGGTACGACGACGACGTCGCCGTCGGCGCCGGATATGACATCGACACCGGGCGTCTCGTCGCCAGCCGCTCTCCCGATTTCCATACCTCCCAGGAGTGGTTCTGGCGCCCGGGCGGCCATCCGGAGACCGAGAAGCCGTTGCAGCTCCCGGTGCCCGAGGATTGCCGCGTGGGCTCGAGCGGGCCGTGGTTGACGCTGCGCCCGCGGACGGAGGTGGAGATCGCCGGCGGCACGTATCCCGGCGGGTCGGTTCTGGTGGTGCCGTGGACGGCGCTCGACGACGACCCGTCCCGGCTGCCCGAGCCGACGGTGTTGTTCTCCCCCACCCCGTCGACGACGGTCGAGGACGTGTCGTGGGGCCGCGGCCGGGTGGTGCTGACGATCCTCGAGGACACGGAGTCCCGGCTCGAGGCGTTCGCGATCCCCGACACCGGCACCGACACCACCGGAGGATCAGACGCAGGTCCGTCGACCGCGGCCGACGGGTGGCGGAGGTTGCCGGTCGAGGGACTGCCCGAGCACGTGTCGATCGACGTCCTCTCGCTCGACCGGCACTCCGACCAGTCCGTCGACGGCGGGTCGCCCCACCCGGACGATGCGGTGCTGGCGGTGTCGGGACCGATCGTGCCGCCGTCCCTGGTGTTGCTGCGGGCCGACGGCTCCACCACGACGCTCGGCTCGACCCCGGACCGCTTCGACACGTCCGGCGTGGAGGTCACCCGACACACGGCGGTCAGCGACGACGGGACCGAGGTGCCGTACACGGTCATGCGCGGCCCCGGCCCTGATGGCCCGCGGCCGACGATCCTGTACGGCTACGGCGGGTTCACGGTGTCCATGCGCCCGTCCTACGCCGCGCTGAGGGGCGCACTGTGGCTCGAGGAGGGTGGCGTCTACGTGGTGGCCGGCATCCGCGGTGGCGGCGAGTACGGGCCGCAGTGGCACCAGGCCGCCGTGCGGGAGAAGCGGCCCCGCGCCTACGAGGACTTCGCCGCCGTGGCCCGCGCGCTCGTCGACTCGGGCGTCACCACCCGCGAGCAGCTCGGCGCGACGGGCGGCTCCAACGGCGGCCTGCTCATGGGCGTCATGCTCACCCGCTACCCGCAGCTGTTCGCGGCGCTGGCGATCGCGGTGCCCCTGCTCGACATGAAGCGATATCACCTGCTGTTGGCTGGCGCCTCGTGGATGGCCGAGTACGGCGACCCCGACTCGGCCGACTGGGACGACTTCCTGGGCGCGTACTCGCCGTACCAGCACATCCGGCCCGCCTCGGAGGTCACCTACCCGCCGGTGCTCATGACCACGTCGACCCGGGACGACCGCGTCCACCCGGGCCATGCCCGCAAGATGACGGCCGCGCTCGAGGCCGCCGGGCATCACGTGGAGTACTACGAGAACGTCGAGGGCGGCCACGCCGGCGCCGCGGACAACTCGCAGGAGGCCCGAAAGGCGGTCCTGACGTACGAGTTCTTCCGGCGGCGGTTGTCGTCGTCGTGATCGGGGTGGCACCCGCCCCCGCGGGCACCGTCTACGCGGTGGTGACCTCACGGTCGATCCACGCCAGGACCCGCGCGACGATCTCGTCGGGGCGGCGCGCCCACGTGTTGTGGCCGAGTGGCTGCGGCTCCGACTCGAGCGTCGTGCGCGCTGCCGGTAGCAAAGCGAGCAGGTTGCGGGCGGCGCTTTCCGGGGCGAGGGGGTCGTCGGCGATCACGACCGCCAGCGCCGGGACGGTGACGCGGGCGAGGCCGTCGATGTAGTCCAGGTCGGCGCGCGCCGGCTGCATGACGCCGGTGGCGGCGAGGCGGGCCCAGTCGCGCACCCGGTCCGCAGGGACGCGGCCGGTGGCACCGAAGAACTGGCCGGGCACGTGGCCGGCCACACGGCCGACGATCGGCATGACGATCGACCCCAGGCGCAGCTTGCGGCCGAACTCGCGGGGATAGCCGCGATGGAACGGGGACTGTGCGGCCACGGCGATCAGCCCCACGACGCGGGGGTCCCGGCGGGCGAGGTGGTAGACGCCGATCTGGGCGCCCATGCTATGTCCGAGGAGCACGACCGGGCGGGGGCCGAGCTCGCGCTGCATGGCCTCCACCGCGAGCGGGACGTCCTCGCCAGCACTCTCGTGGTAGCCGGCGGCGCCGCCGCTGCGGCCGATGCGGTGGGTGCTCTCGCCCTGACCGCGCAGCTCCGTGATGGCCACGTCCACGCCGGCGTCGGCGTCGGCGAGGGCTCGGGCAAGCGGGAGGTAGTACCGGGCGCCGACGGCGATGCCGGGCAGCACCAGGACTGCGGGGCGGTTCTCGTCTCGCCGGGCCGCGGGGACGATCAGCAGTGGACTGGTGCTGCCGTCGGGGTGCGACAGCTCGACCCGCTGCGGGCCTTCGGTCTTGGTCATGCGTACAGAATGCCGGACTGGCCTGAACGTGAAAGAACCCCGCCCCACCCGAAGCGGGTGAGACGGGGTCCTTGCGAGCTGCGCGGTGCGCTGCGGCGTCAGCCGATCAGATCTCGCCCCAGCGAGCGCCCATGGCGTTGGCCATCATGGGCCAGGACTGCGCGAGGTCGTCCTCCCAGTAGCCCCACGAGTGCGTGCCGTTGGGCGCGAAGTCGAAGTGGGCCGGGATCCCCAGCTCGCCGAAGCGGCGGGCCAGGTTAGCGGTGCAGTACTGGGTGGCCGCCTCGATGATGCCGCCGACGACGGCCTGGTTGGCCAGGGCGACGCCGTTGCCCTTCAGGCGCCAGTTCTCGAGGTTCTCGTGCGGCCCGGGCAGGCCGTTGCCGGTCGAGATGAACATGGCGGGCAGGGTGCCGTTGTCGCGCTGCTCCTCGAAGCGCCAGGCGCCCCAGACCGGATCGTTGTCGAACCAGCTGTTGGTCCCCGCGACAGGCTCGCCCGGGAACGGGCCCCACATGTTGTTCAGGTCTGCCCCGCCGCGCATGCCGGTGACGATGTTGATGAACTCGTGGCCGATCGGCGTGGAGGTCTCGGCACAACCCGAGTACGAGCCGATGGCCTGGAACTTGCCCGGGTGCTTCTGCGCGATCGTCAGGACCGAGGTGGCGGTCATCGAGATGGCGGCGAGGCCACGCTTGCGCCCCTCGTAGTTGCCGCCGTACGCGCCCTCGAAGAGGTTCGGGAGCTCCTCGGCGAGGTACGTCTCGAACCTCATCGGGTGGGTGTCGCTGGCGTAGCGGGTCTGGACGTTGGGGTCCGGCTTCTGCCAGTCGGTGTAGTACGAGAAGGCGCCACCGATCGGGGTGACGGTCCAGGCGTCCTTGTCACCCATGAACTGCTTGACGTTGGACTGCGCCTGCCAGGTGGCGGAGTCCTCGCCGCCGCCGGCGCCGTTGACGAGGTACAGCACCGGAGCGCCCGCGTTACCGTCGCGGGGACGCTGGACGATGTTCGGCACTTCCTGCTGCATGGCGTCCGACCACACCGAGACGATCAGACGTCCGTCCGCCAGCTCGGTCTCGACGACCTTGTTGCCGGCCGTGGCCTTGGTGTAGTTGATGGTTCCACCCTGGGCCTGTGCCGTGCCCGTGGCGACGACGGGGACCATGGCGGCCGCGAGGGCCGCGGTCGCGACCTTCGTGCCGAACCGCTTGACTGAACGCATATTTTCGACGCCTTACTTCTCGATGTTCACAGACCCGTGCCGACTCTTAGCAAAGAGTTAACCCGTTTCCCACTGGTCACACAAGCCCCACAGGCCACTCCAACTGGATTCGGAGGACCTCACGGAACTGTAGTTCTTGCCCGCAGTGGCGACCACGAGGGTCCCATAGCCGTGATGGCCGAGGAAAACCGTGGAGCCTCTGCGCGGCTCACGTCATCAGTATCGACGAACGACGTGCGCTCGTTACATTTATTAGCAGATCCCCATACACCGCGTCGGGGCTGCAGGTCGGAGGCACAGCGACATGTCCATCAAATGCGGTGAGGGCGCCGGGATGATCCCGACGCCCTCACCCACTGACCGGGTCAGCTCACTTCATGAAGCCGCCGGCGAGAGCCTCCTGGAAGCCCTCACCGGTGAAGTAGCCGGCAGCCTTGACGAACTTGTCGACGTTGCCGAGCAGATCGCTGAGGATGCCGAAGGTGCCGTCCTTGCCGATGACGCCGCCGAGCGAACCGAGATCGAGGTCCATGTTGTTCTCCTTGAAGTACGTGGCCCGGATCGATCCGGGGCCGATGCTTGGGGGGTGACTGCTATACGCCGCAGCCGGGGCGGACTCTGCGAATCAGCTTCGGAAGAACCCGAAGATCACGCAGCGGCGTCGGAGACCTCGAGGCTGCCGAGCACGGTGTCGAAGCTGTCGCCCGCGAGCGAGCCGGCGAAACCGGTGACACCGTCGAGGATGTTCTTGATGCCGCCGATGAGCGAGCTGATCGCACTGAAGTCAGGCATGTGTATCTCCCTTTATCGTTTCGCCCCGGTCCCCGGGGCCGCGTCAAGCCCCTGCTTTCGGGACCTTGGCCAGAATAGTCTGAGCGAATCCAGAGTCAATTGTGATCCCCGTCTCGCTGCTGGCTCGAGATAACAATACATTCTCCCGCGGGGAAATGTGACCTAAACCACCGCTTTAATCAAGTTCTCAGGTGGCCGCCTAGCTGCGGCGATGCACTGAGTGCAACGAAGTCAGGAAAGGCTAACCTTGCATGTAGCGGGGCGCGAGGCCGGGCGGGTTCGCGCCGTTCATCGTTAGTCCCCCAACAATTAATGTTAAACGTTCTCTTAACAAAGCACTTTGGGGGCCTTTTGGAGCTTGGCGGCGACCGGGGCCTCGCGCTCCCGTGCACTGAAAAATAGACGAGGGCCACACCCCGAATTTCGAGATGTGGCCATGTCGCCAGCGTCAGGTCACCGCATGAACCCTCCGGCCAGTGCCTCCTCGAAGTCTCCGCCCGTGAAGTACTCGAGCCCGGAGAACAGGTCTCCGAACCCTCCGAGGAAATCCGTCAGGAGGCCGAGCGCGCCGCTGACGCCCGCCAGGGATCCGAATTCGAGATTCATCGTGTACCGCTCCTGTGTCGTTGTGATGGCCCAGATCGGGTGGTCGTCGTTAGTTCGCGCTGATGCTGGACAGGGCGTCTACGAAGTCGCCGACTCCGCCCTCCCCGGCGAGCGAACCCGTGAAGAACGTCAAGGCTCCGAGAATGTCCGTCACTCCTCCGATGAGGTCTGACAGCTGACCGAAGTTCGGCATGGGGTCTCCGTTCACAATGGGTTGATCAGCGCCGGTCCTGGGCGCCTGACCACGACGCTATCGACCCCGACCAATCACCTCCAGAGGCGCAACGAACATGTAACACCAGGTCATAGCCCTTTTACACAGGATCGTTCAGATGACGTTCCCGTGACAAAATGGCCTGTGGCCCCGTACCGGATCTCCGGTACGGGGCCACAGGGCTATCGCTCTAGCGAGCGCGCGTCAGGGCTGGATCAGAAGCCCATGCCGCCCATCTCGTCGCCACCCGGCATCGCCGGCGCGGCGGGCTCCGGCTTGTCGGCCACGACGGCCTCGGTGGTGAGGAACAGCGCGGCGATCGACGCGGCGTTCTGCAGCGCCGAGCGGGTCACCTTGACCGGGTCGTTGATGCCGGCCTCAAGGAGGTCCTGGTACTCGCCGGTGGCGGCGTTGAGCCCCTCGGAGCCCGGCAGGTTACGGACCTTCTCGGCCACGACGCCCGGCTCGAGGCCGGCGTTGAGGGCGATCTGCTTGAGCGGGGCGCTCAGCGCGAACTTGACGATGTTCGCACCGGTGGCCTCCTCGGCCTGCAGCGACAGACCCTCGATCGCGGCCTCGGACTTCACCAGGGCGACGCCACCGCCGGCGACGATGCCCTCCTCGACGGCAGCCTTCGCGTTGCGGACGGCGTCCTCGATGCGGTGCTTGCGCTCCTTGAGCTCGACCTCGGTGGCCGCGCCCGCCTTGATGACGGCCACGCCGCCGGCGAGCTTGGCGAGGCGCTCCTGCAGCTTCTCGCGGTCGTAGTCCGAGTCGGAGTTCTCGATCTCGGCGCGGATCTGGTTGACCCGGCCCTCGATCTGGCCCTGGTCGCCCGCACCCTCGACGATGGTGGTCTCGTCCTTGGTCACGACGACCTTGCGGGCCTTACCCAGCATGGAGACGTCGGCGGTCTCGAGCGAGAGGCCGACCTCCTCGGAGATGACCTGGCCACCGGTGAGGATGGCGATGTCCTGCAGCATGGCCTTGCGGCGGTCGCCGAAGCCCGGGGCCTTGACGGCGACGGACTTGAAGGTGCCACGGATCTTGTTGACGACCAGGGTCGACAGGGCCTCGCCCTCGACGTCCTCAGCGATGATCAGCAGCGACTTGTTCTCGCCGATGACCTTCTCGAGCAGCGGGAGCAGGTCCTTGACGGTGGAGACCTTGCCCGAGACCAGCAGGACGTACGGATCCTCCATGACCGCCTCCTGGCGCTCCGGATCCGTCATGAAGTACTGCGAGATGTAGCCCTTGTCGAAGCGCATACCCTCGGTGAGCTCGAGGTCCAGGCCGAAGGTCTGCGACTCCTCGACCGTGATCACGCCCTCCTTGCCGACCTTGTCCATGGCCTGGGCGATGAGCTCGCCGATGGCCGGGTCAGCGGCGGAGATGCCGGCGGTCGCGGCGATCTGCTCCTTGGTCTCGATCTCCTTGGCGGAGTCGATCAGGTGAGCGGTGACGGCCTCGACGGCCTTCTCGATGCCGCGCTTGATGCCCATGGGGTTGGCACCGGCGGCGACGTTGCGCAGGCCCTCGCGCACGAGCGCCTGGGCGAGAACGGTGGCGGTGGTGGTGCCGTCGCCAGCGACGTCGTCGGTCTTCTTGGCGACCTCCTTGACGAGCTCGGCACCGATCTTCTCGTAGGCGTCCTCGAGCTCGATCTCCTTGGCGATGGAGACACCGTCGTTGGTGATCGTGGGGGCGCCCCACTTCTTCTCCAGCACGACGTTGCGGCCCTTGGGGCCGAGGGTGACCTTGACGGCGTCGGCGAGCTGATTGAGACCGCTCTCCAGGCCGCGCCGGGCCTCTTCGTCGAACGCGATCATCTTTGCCATGGGGTGAATCATCCTCCGGGTATGGGGTGACACGCGTGTGGTCACATCGGTGCCCGCGACGGACGGCGCGGACCGTGTCGGATCCGCCCCTCACCTTGCGACCTTCTCGTTCAGGTATTGCTGGCACTCAGGGTAACCGAGTGCCAATCGCTTTTCTAGCACTCGCCCCCATCGAGTGCAAAGGCTCCGGGCAGGTGTTCGCGACCGGCGAACGACCGCCACCCGGGCCGGCACTGCCCTACCATCGAAACGCCGTGACCCAGACCCCGATGGAGGGCCCGATGTCCACCGACCACACCCCCGCCCCCGAGACCGGGACGCCGCGCGGGCGATCGATCGAGATCGACGCCCCTCCGGCCCGGGTGTGGGAGCTCGTCTCCGAGGTCCGCAACGCTCCGCGGTGGAGCACCCAGGCGCGCAAGGTCCTGGCCACCTCCGGGCCGACGGCCCTCGGGACCCGTTCGTTCAACATCAACCGACAGGGACCGGTCTTCTGGCCCACCACCAGCCGCGTCGTCGACTTCCAGCCCGAGCGCCGCTTCGCCAACCGCACCGGCGGACACGGCACGCAGTGGATCTTCGAGCTCGAGCCCACCCCGTCCGGCGGCACCCGCCTCACCGAGCGCAGCGAGCCGCCCGCCGCCCTGGTGGCCGCGGTGCGCAAGCTCACCAGCGCACTGCCCGGGGGCCGTGGCGGAACACGCGGCTCGTCGTCGTCATCATCATCAACGCCGTCGTCGCCGTCGTCGTCCTCCTCCGGCTCCCTCCGTCGCATCAAGGCCCTGGCCGAACAGTCCTGACCCCGGCGCACACTGCCGGCCCACCTCCCCCGAACCACCAGGAAGGCACCACATGACCACCGCGAACACCCCTGCCGGCATCGAGAGTTCCATCGAGATCGACGCCCCGCCGGCGCGCGTCTGGGAGGTTATCTCCGACGTCCGCAACGCGCCCCAGTGGAGCAGCCAGGCCGTCAAGGTCATCACCCCGGGCGGACGCACCACCAAGGGGACTTGGGCGCTGAACATCAACAAGCGCGGACCGGTGTTCTGGCCCACCACCAGCCGCGTGGTGGAGTTCGAGCCCGGTCGCAGGTTCGCCAACCGCATCTCCGAGAACACCACGATCTGGGTCTTCGAGCTCGAGCCCACCGCGAACGGCGGCACCCGCCTGACCGAGAGGCGTGAGGTCCCCGAGGGCCTGACGTTCATCTCGAAGTTCCTCACCGACAAGCTCTTCGGCGGGCAGCCGTCGTTCACCTCGGAGATGGGCGAGGGCGTCTCGCTCTCCCTCCAGCGCATCAAGACGCTCGTCGAACAGGGCTGAGAACCCGATGGTCCGGGCTGCTGCGGCCGCCGTCGTCGCCGGCTCCCTGGTGGCGTCACTGACGAGCTGCGCCCTGCTCTCCCGCGAGTCCGACGGGTCGGACTCGCCGGACCGTGAGCAGCCCGGGCCGGCCCTGGCCGACGGGCCGCCGCCGCCCGACTGGAAGGACGTCCGCAGCACGTCCGGACTGATCTACTCCGTGCCGCCGGAATGGGAGGTCGGCGACCCGTACGGCGACACCGGGTCCGGCCCGGACGCCGGTAGCGACTGGGGGTCGGGCTACGTCACCGTCGCCAACGCGATCGCGGACCCCGGCTACTGCCCGCTGGCGGGGATGAGCTTCCGGGTCCTGTCCGGCGTCAGCCAGACGGCCTTGCCCGGCGACGCCCGCGAGCAGGCGGAGTCGGCGTCGCGCGCGATGGCCGATTCGATCGACCGACGCTTCACCCAGGCCGGGGCCGAGGTGCCCGTGCCCGAGGCACGCAGCATCGGGGTGTCCGGGGTGCCGGCCTGGTACGTCTCGCTCCGGGGCGAGGTCCGCCCGCCGCGCAACATCTGTACCCCGCCCACAATCCGGTTCGACACCATCGCGGTGTCCACCCGGACGCCGGACGGCGGGGACGCCTCGCTCGTCTTTGTGCTCATGGCCGACGAGGGCGAGCCCGGCACCGTGCCCAGCGAGACGATCGACGCCGTGGTGGCGTCCCTACGATTCGAGAACTCGGTCTAGGACCCGCCCGGGCCACGCGGGCCGGGGCCAGATCGAGCCGGCCGACCCCGCTCCGCCCGGCCTGAAGGTCAGGCCGCGGTGGCCTCGCCGGCACCACCGAAGAACGCGGGCCAGTCGATGTCGCAGCGCGCCCAGGCCCACCCCGCGTCCGCCGCGGTGCCCAGGTCGTGTGAGGTGAGGGTGCGCCGCCGGACCGGGACGTCGGGTCCATCCGCGACGGAGACCTCGAGCACCCCGCCCACCCGCTCGTAGAGGAACCAACGCTCGGTGTCGCCCTCCAGCTCCAGCCGATCGCCGTCCACCTCGAGCGCCTCGAGCAGCTGTCCCAGCAGCTCGCGACTGACCCACGGCAGGGTGCCGAAGGGCCGACCGCGCACCGCGTGGTCGGTGATCGCCGCACCCACCACCGTGGGGCGCCGGTGCACATCGATCTCGATACGGTCCCGCGGATCCGCGACCAGACCCAGTTCCGGCGCGGTCACCAGGAGCTGGCGGGGCGCCGCGTACCGCATGACCGCGTTCACAACGAGCGGCCGGGTCAGGACCTCGGGGCGGATGACGACGCCCACGCCCTCGATGACCGGCCGGGCCGACAGCGCCCCGGTCTCGCCGATCGCATCCGCCGCCGGGAAGCGCGCACAGATCTCGTCGCGCAGCCCTTCCAGATCGGCCCGCACGTGATCGGGAAGCGCATCCACACTGTCGACGTCACGAAGCTCCGCCTCAGCGGGAGTGACCACAATCACATAGCTCATAATTCACCACCATACGTCACTCTCCGTTCACTTTGCGTTCACCTGCCGCCGTGTGTCGTATAGCGCCACTATCCTGACCCCATGGCCGACTCCCCCGCGTTCACCGATCCTCACCCCGACCTCGCCCCGCTGGCCGCCGCGGTCACCGCGCAGATGGATCGGGCGCGTGCCGACCTGTCCGCGCTCGTGGCACTGCCGTCGGTGCACGAGGCGGAGCCGGACGCGTGCGCCGAGGCCTGCGAGCTGGTCCGGGAGATACTCGGTGAACTACCGGTGCCGGGGCTCGGTCCGGACTCGGTCGAGGTCGTCGAGACCTCGGACGGCTCCAGGGCCGTGTTCGCCCACCGTCCCGCGGCGCCCGGCCGCCCCACGGTGCTGCTGTATAGCCATTACGACGTGCAGCCCGCGGGCGATCCGGCGGCGTGGACCAGTTCGCCGTGGGAACTGACCGAGCGCGGCGGCCGCTGGTACGGCCGCGGGGCCGCCGACTGTAAGGGCAACCTGGTCGTGCACCTCACCGCGCTGCGGGCCCTCGCCGCCGCGGGCTCGGGGGAGGGGGATGACGACGAGGCGGCCGCGACCGCCCCCACCGACACCGGTCCGGATCCGCTCGACGGCCTGGGCATCCGCCTCGTGGTGGAGGGCTCCGAGGAGACCGGCGGTGGCGGGCTCGACGATCTGGTGGCCGAGCGGCCCGATCTCGTGGAGGCGGACGCCATCCTGATCGTCGACTCGGGCAACGTGGCGGCGGGCGTGCCGACGCTCACCACCAGTCTGCGCGGCATCGCGAACGTCGTTGTCGTCGTCGACACCATGGAGGCCGGGGTCCACTCCGGACAGTTCGGCGGCGCAGCACCCGACGCCCTCGCGGCGCTGGTCTCGATCCTGGCCTCGCTGCGCGATCCCGCCACCGGCGCCACCACCGTCGACGGCCTGGACTTCAGCGGCGAATGGGACGGGCAGGCCTACCCGGAGGAGACGTTCCGGGGCGACGCCGGCGTACTCGACGGCGTGGAGTTGTCCTCGGCGGCGCCCGTCGCGGACCTGGTGTGGTCGCGGCCCACGGCGACCGTCCTGGGGATCGACTGCCCGCCGGTCGAGGGGGCCATCGCCGCGGTCCAGCCCCGCGCCCGCGCCCTGGTGAACCTGCGCGTCCCGCCCGGCATGGACCCGGTCGAGGCGCAGCGCACGCTCGTCGAACACATCGAGCGGCGGCGCCCGTGGAACGCGCGGGTAACCGTGGAGACCGAGGCCGTGGGGCACCCGTTCCGCTCGGTCGCGGCCGGGCGGACCGACCCGGTGCACGAGCTGCTCTCGGAGTGTCTCGCGCAGGCGTACGGGGCGGGCGAGGTCGCCGAGATCGGTTCCGGCGGTTCGATCCCGCTGTGCACGGCGCTGCAGCAGGCGCACCCGGAGGCGAGCATCGCACTGTTCGGCGTCGAGGACCCGGCCGCCGCGATCCACTCCCCCGACGAGAGCGTCGATCCGCGCGAGATCGAACGGATCGCGCTCGCCGAGGCGGCGTTCCTCCAGCGCTATCGGTGAGCCCCCCGGCGCCGTCGGCGGCCGGCACCCGCAAACCTGCAGGTGCGAACGCAGTAACGGTGTGATGAGATGTGGCGATAGTGACTAATGGGGCGGCAACGCCCGCTGCCGCCGACCGTCAGGAGCTGCCATGTCCGTCCCGAGTGCAGAGAACACCGGTGCCGATCAGCGCACCACCGCGAGCCGCGTCCCGCTCATGCGTCGCGCCGGCCGCGCACTGATCGCCACCGCCGCCGCCACCGCGCTGGCGGCCGGCCTCACACCGTCGATCGCTAACGCGCAGGAGGTCGGCACCCTCAGTCCGGAGTCGGTCGCCAACGACGCACTCGGGACGTTATCCCCCGAGAGCCTGAGTCAGTTGCTGTACTTCGGCAACCTGCCCGGCTCCTCGGGCTCGTCGATGATGGGTATCGCCAACACACTCGGCTTCTCGCCCAACATGTTCGCCGGCCCGCCGCCGCCGTCGCCGCAGCCCAACCCGAACATCACCGAGACGAAGATCGTCGGTGAGCCTGTGGTGGACGGCCGCTACGAGCGGTGGCTCATCGACTCCGGGGACATGAAACGCGGCATCACGGTCGAGGTCTACCGCGCCGCCAACCCGGGCGCACCGTTCCTCTACCTGCTCGACGGCGTCGGCTCCGAACTGCCCAGCGGCTTCATGCAGTGGGGCGCGAAGGAGCAGTTCGCGAACGAGAACGTCAACCTCGTCATCCCGACCGGCGGCCAGGGCTCCATGTGGTCGGACTGGAACCAGCAGGACCCCGTGCTGGGCATCAGCAAGTGGGAGAAGTTCATCACCGGCGACCTTCCGCGGCTGCTCGAGCCGCGCATCAGCTCCAACACCAACCGCGCGATCGGCGGCATCTCCATGGGCGCGGGAGCGGCCGTGACCATGGCGACCCGCCACCCCGACCTGTACAAGGGCGTGTTCGGCGTCTCCGGCTGCTACTCCACCGACGCGCTGGGCCAGATCCTCACCCGCTTCACCGTCGAGAGCCGCGGCGCGACGCTGAACAACATGTGGGGTGAGCCCGGCAACGAGCAGTGGGTCGCCCACGACGCGATGATCAACGCCGAGAAACTGCGCGGCAAGGCCATCTACATGTCCTCGGGCACCGGCGTGGCCAACCCGGGCGACTGGGCCGCGTACAACAACGACGCCGCCAACTTCGTCGCCGGGATGGCGCTCGAGCAGGCCACGGGCCAGTGCACCCACGCCGCGGACCGGCGCCTGGCCGACCTGGGCATCCCCGCGGACATCGACCACCTGCCCACCGGCATGCACAACTGGTCGTACTACTCCAAGCAGATCCCGGTCGCCTGGAACTCGATCAAGCGCTCGGTCGGCGCGTGATCTTCGCCCCGGTGCACTGACACCACGGGGCCGACGGCCCACCTCGTTCGCCCCTGACGGCGGCCCGCCCTGACCGGCGGGCCGCCGTTAGGCTTCTATGCGTGAACCCGCGCCCGGATCTGGACCTGACCCTGCGTCTGACGGCCTCAGCCGCCGACTCCCGCCGCGGAATCGTGCGGGCGCACCCGGAGGTGATTCTCGCTCTCGGCATGCGCGAGTGGGACGCCATCGAGATCGTCGGCGCGCGCACCACCGGCGCGGTCGTGGCGGCGGCCGCCGCCGGCTCGCCGAGTGGGGTGCTCGTCGTGGACGAGGTCGTGGCCGCGAACTGCGGACTCGGCGAGGACGCGCGCGTGACCGTGCGGGCCGCGCAGGTCACGGGCGCGCAGAGCATCGAGGTGCAGGGGTTACCGCCGGCGGGCCGGGGCGTGGCCGAGCGGGTACTGCGTTCGGCGTTGCTGGGCAAGGTGGTGCGCGTGGGCGATTCCGTCACGCTGCTCCCCCGCGACCTGGGCCCCGACTTCCCCACCGCCGACACCACCCGCACCCTGCGCAACTCCATGGGCGCGCAGTGGAGCACCGAGCTGCTCACCGTCACCGCGACCGTGCCGGACGGGGTCGTGTCGGTGCAGCCCACCACCGCGGTGATCGAGGCGGGTGGCCACGGCGCCGCGCCGGCCCTGGGAGCCCGGCCCGGTTCGACGACGACGACCCCCACCCCGCACTCGTTCACCGGCGGTGCGGCGTCCATGAACTCCCGCCCCTCGGGTTCCCCGGGCGGATCGGCTTCCGGCAGCGCGCCGTCACCCGGGGGCGCACCCGGCGGCGACTCGGAGGCCATCGCCGCCGTCGCCCGCGAGGACCTGGTGGGCGTCGCGGACCAGGCCGAGGTCCTCGCACAGTGGCTGTCTCTCGCCCTGGACCGAGCGGAACTGCTGCGCTCCCTCGGCACCTCACCTCACCTCGGGGTGCTGGTCGCGGGCCCGCCCGGGGTGGGCAAGGCGACGATGGTCCGGTCGGTCACCGGCGACCGCCGCCTCGAGGTGATCGACGGCCCGTCCATCGGCGCGATCGACCCCGCCGCGCGTCTGGAGGCGGTCCGTGCCGCCGCCGAGCGGACCCGCGAGAACGGCGGCGTACTGCTGGTCACGGACATCGACGCGCTCCTGCCCGCCGAGACCGAGCCGGTGTCGACGCTGATCCTGGACCGGCTGCGGTCGGTCGTGGCGCACCCGGGTTCCGTGCTGGTGGCCACGTGTGTCCGGCCCGAGGAGGCCGACGCCCGACTGCGCGAGCCCGAGATCTGCGACCGGGTCCTGGATCTACCGCTGCCCGACGCCGCGGACCGCGCAGCGCTGCTCGAGGTGATGCTGCGGGACGTGCCCGCCGGCGAACTCGACCTGACCGCCGTCGCCGAGAGAACCCCCGGCTACGTGGCCGGCGACCTGCGCGCCCTCACCCGGGAGGCAGCACTGCGCGCGGCCGCCCGGGCCACGGAATCCCCCGCCACGGACCCTGATTCCGCGGACCCTGATTCGACGGCCTCCGCGGCCACCACCGCGGTCGACGCGCGGCTGGAGCAGGAGGACCTGATCGGCGCGGTCAGCGTGATCCGTCCGCTGTCCCGGTCGGGCACCGAGGAGCTGAGCCTGGGCTCGATCACCCTTGACGACGTGGGCGACATGGAGGAGGTGCGGCAGGCCCTCACCGAGACGGTGCTGTGGCCGCTGCAGCACCGGGACTCGTTCGAGCGCCTCGGCGTGCAGCCGCCCAAGGGCGTGCTGCTGTACGGGCCTCCCGGCTGCGGTAAGACCTTTGTCGTCCGGGCTCTGGCGGCGAGCGGGCGCCTGACGGTGCACATGGTGAAGGGCGCCGAGCTCATGGACAAGTGGGTGGGCTCGTCGGAGAAGGCGGTACGCGACCTGTTCCGCAAGGCCCGCGATTCCGCCCCGTCGCTGGTGTTCCTCGACGAGATCGACGCGCTGGCCCCGCGCCGCGGCCAGACCGGCGACTCCGGGGTCGGCGACCGCGTGGTCGCGGCCCTGCTCACCGAGCTCGACGGCGCGGAGCCGCTCGACGACGTGGTGATCCTCGGTGCGACCAACCGCCCCGAGCTCATCGACCCCGCCCTGCTGCGGCCCGGGCGGCTCGAGCGCCTGGTGTTCGTGCCGCCGCCGGACGCCGAGGCCCGCGCCGACATCCTCCGCGCGGCCGGCCGGAACGTCCCACTCGCGGAGGACGTGGATCTGGCCCGGGTGGCCGAGGAGCTCGACGGCTACTCCGCGGCCGACTGCGCCGCACTGCTGCGCGAGTCCGCGCTCACCGCGATGCGCCGCGACATCGACGCGGCCGAGGTCACCGCCGAGGACGTGGCCCGCGCACGGGACGCGGTCAAACCCTCACTCGACCCGGGCCAGGTCGAGAACCTGCGGCAGTATGCCGACCGGCGGGAGAGCTGACCCTACGGCGCGGAGTCGTGGCCGGGCGGGGCCTCTCCGTGAGCCGGGGTCTGATCGTGAGCTGTGCCGAGGCTGGAAAGACGACTGACGGTTCGATCGACGTCCAACGGTGGGAACGCCGACGAGCGGAGGTCATCGGGCACTCCGGGGGAATGGATGGTCAGTGGAACGTCCCGGTCGTAGGCGACGTCCACGAGGTTGGCCAGCCGCTGCCCCGGTTCACGACCGACTTCTGCGGGATGGGGGACGTCGTGGAGGACGAGAGGTTCCCGGCCCGCGAGAAGCACCAGGTAATCACTTGTCGACCACGGGCTCTCGCACAATGCGGTGAACGTCGTCTCGATGGCGCGCGTCCCGACCGGGCGGGGTAGGACCGGCAGCGCTCGGCCGCCCAGGACGAGCGATCCGTTCGCCTGCCCGTGCGAGACGAGGGACAACCACTTGCCGGAGGCGAACCCGCCTTCCCGCCCGGTGGCGCCGGCGCGGTGGTCGACCCCCTCATCGAGGTCGATCACGTCGAAATGTGACCGGATCCGCGCGATGACGGGCTGGGCAGCGTCGTGGAGCAGGGGGTTGGGAAGAAGCCCCTCCGGCACGTAGTTCGAGGTGGCGACCACCCGCACCCGGCGGGAGTCCCACCAGGCCAGGGCGCGATGCAGGTAGATCGCGTCGGCGACATCGTGGACGTGGAACTCGTCGAAGAACACGGCGCCGGCCTTCCCTGTCAGCGTCTTCACCGTGGCGTCCAGATCCCTTCCCTGCCGAGGAAGTTCGTCGTGGACCGCCCGGAAGAACTCCGCACAATGCCATCTCACCGAGCGCCTCGTCGCCCGATGCACCGCGTCGAGCAAGGTCGTCTTGCCGGTTCCCGGCGGGCCGAAGACGTAGACGTTGTCCCGCCCGCTCATCGAGTCCTGCACCTCGCGCTGACGTGTGGAGAGTCGGACTGAATCCAGCGGTCGCGCATCGGTCGGCGTCTTCCACATGCCCCGACTCTATATTGCTAGAGGGTCAATGGATAGGGTGCGGGCATGACCAATCGCCCCTCGCGACGAGACCAGATCTGCCGGGCTGCGATCACGCTCGCCTCCCGCGGAGGCAGCCACGCCCTCACCCACCAGGCGATCGACCGAGAGCTCGGCATCGCAAAAGGGTCGACCTCGTACTACTACCGAACCCGCGCGAACCTGATCACCGCCGTATCCGAGTACCTCACCGCGCAGTCACGAGCGGTCTTCCATGACCTTCTGGACAGCCACGCCGACGCCGATCCAGCGGCGGTGATCGATACGTACCTCGCCGATCTCGCCGCCACGCGGCGGGATCATGTTCGCGCGCGGCTGGCTCTGGCGCTGGACGCCGACTGCGCGGCCGAACAGCGGCGCGAACTGGCCGAATGCCTCTTCTCCAGAGAGGCCGCCATCGAGCTGATGCGATCGCGGTCCCATCCGGATCCCGCATCCGGCGCGTCCGAGCTGCTCGACCGCCTCGAGGGTCGGATCCTGCGAACCCTCGTGCTCCACTGATCTACGGCGGTCCGTGGTCCTTGCCGGTCCGGCCCGGGCGCGGCTAGAGTGCGGGCCATGCGGAATCTACTCGTAGTAATCGGACGTAACGGGGTCTGACAGACCGGCATCCCCGTTGCGTGTTTGCTCGTCCTCCGTCGGTCGCCGCACCGACGTCGAGAGACACGAGAGAACCATGAACGCCTCCGCACACCCGTACCCTCGGACCACCGCGTCCGTCGCCGCACCGGCCGGTGCGCGAAGTCCCTTCACCGAGCGTTATCGTCGTCGTCTCCCTCGGGGGTTCGCCGACGAGGCGGCCGGCATGGACTGGCGGACGATGGTCGACACCTTCGCCCCCTCCTCCGACCACTTCCACCTGGCCGACTTCTCCCGCCGCCCGCTCGGGCGCGGGATCACCGCCTACGAGGCGATCCTGGCCACGCGGGGCCCGGAGGACGCGCCCGGTGACTTCACCACCCGCCGCCTGACCACCTCCTCGTGCGGGGACCTCACGGCGATGTCCGAGATGCTGGGCCGCGTCGGTGCGCGCGTCGAGATCGAGCGGTTCCACCAGTACGAGGGCCACCGCCACGAGGGCACCACCTTCGCCGGCAACACGTCGTGGTGCACCATCCTGCGCGCCACCTGCGGGCGCCGCGAGGCGTGGGCGATGGGCTTCGGCCAGAGCTCGTCCGAGGCGTCGATCGCGGCTCTACTCAACGCGGCCACCAGGCTTCACCTGCGCGGACGACCAGCACGAAACACTGTTCTGTAAAGTAGCCACAGAAACCACGCCCCGGTCGACCACCGGCTACCCGTCCCTGAAAGGCGGGTCCGTCCACATGTCGTCGTCCGATCGACGCAAGGAGAGGAGCCGCCGGTGATCGTGATTCTCGCGGCCCACGCCGTGGCCGCCCTGATCGCGATCCCCTTGGTGTTGCGGCTCGGACGCCGAGCGTTCCCGCTACTGGCCATGGTGCCCGCCCTCAGCACGGTGTGGGTGGCGGCCAACCTGGACACTACTCCCACGGAGACCCTCCAATGGGCTCCCGCCATCCATCTCGCGCTCGACCTGCGGATGGACGCGCTATCAGCGTTGATGGCGCTCATCGCGCTCGGCGTCGGCGCCCTCGTGCTCTTCTACTGCACCTGGTATTTCGATGATTCCGAGCCCCGCCTGCACCTCTTCGCGGCGGAGATGGTGGCCTTCGCCGGCGTCATGTTCGGCCTCGTGGTGGCCGACAACCTGATCCTGCTCTACATCTTCTGGGAGATCACCTCCGTCCTGAGCTTCCTGCTGGTCGGCCACTACGCGGAGCGTGCATCGTCCCGCCGGGCAGCCGCCCAGGCACTGCTGGTCACCACGCTCGGCGGGCTGGCGATGCTCGTCGGCATGATCATCCTGGCCCAGGAGACCGGGTCGTACCTGCTCAGCGACATCGTGGCCTCGCCGCCTTCCGGCGCACTCGTGCACTGGGCGTTGGGACTGGTGATCGTGGGCGCGACCAGCAAGTCCGCCATCGCGCCGCTGCATTTCTGGCTCCCGGGCGCCATGACCGCACCGACCCCGGTCAGTGCCTACCTGCACTCCGCGGCGATGGTCAAGGCCGGCGTCTTCCTGGTCGCCGCCATGAGCCCGGGCCTGTCGGGCTCGTCCACGTGGCAGTTGCCGCTCGTCGGCCTGGGCCTGGTCTCCCTGCTCATGGCGGGCTGGCGGGCGCTCCGCGAGAGCGACCTCAAACTGGTGCTGGCCTTCGGCACCGTCTCCCAGCTGGGCTTCCTACTGACCCTGGTGGGTATCGGCTCGCGCGACACCATGCTCGCCGGGCTGACGATGCTGCTGGCGCACTCGCTGTTCAAATCGGCGCTGTTCATGTCCGTCGGCGTGATCGACAAGACCACCGGGACCCGCGAGATCCGCGAACTGTCCGGGCTCGGCCGCAAGCGCCCCGCCCTCGCGGTGTTCTTCACCCTCGCCGCCGCGTCGATGGCCGGCCTGCCGCCGTTCCTCGGGTTCGTCGGCAAGGAGGCCGCGTTCGCCACCGTCCTCGACGAGGGCCGGCTGCACGGCATGCCGTCGCTCGTCGTCACCGCCGGCCTCGTGGTGGGCTCCATCCTCACGTTCTCCTACACGGCCCGCCTGGTCATGGGCGCGTTCCGCACCAAGCGGATCTTCGACGGCAAGGCGAGCCCCGCGGTCGCCGAGTCGCGGCCGGCCGGAGTGTTCTTCCTGTCGGTGCCCGCGGTTCTCGCCACGGCCGGCCTGGTGCTGGGCCTGTGGTCCGCCCCCGTCGAGTCGCTGCTCTCGCGCTTCGTCGACACGGCGTTCCCGCCCGGCAGTCCCTGGGCCGCCGGGGAGACCTACCACCTGGGCCTGTGGCACGGCATCGGCATCCCGCTGGCGCTGACGTTCGTCGTCTACGTGCTGGGCATGATGCTCTACGTCGCCCAGCGGACCGTCGAGCGCCTGAAGTTCCAGTCGCCCGCCCTCGGTAACGCCGACCGCATCTACGACGCGGTCCTGCGCTTCTTCGACGTGCTCTCCCTGCGCCTGACCGGCTCCACCCAGCGCGGCTCGCTCCCGCTGACCCTCGGGATCATCCTCTTCACGCTCGTGATGTTCCCGCTGGTCTCGCTCCTCGTCGGCACCCGCGAGGGGCTGCAGATGGAGCTGTCGAGCAACCCGGTCGTGCTGATCGTCATGATCCCCATGACGATCGCAGCCATCGCGGCCACCCTGCTGCGCAATCGTCTGGCGGCCGTCATCGCGATGTCCGTGACCGGCTACGGCGTGGCCGTGGTCTTCGCGTTCCACGGCGCCCCGGACCTGGCGCTGACCCAGGTCCTCGTCGAGACCCTGATGATGGTCGCGTTCGTCCTGGTCCTGCGCACCATGCCCGCCGAGGTCCCGCTGTCCAACGGTTTCCGGCGCCTGCGCGCCTGGCTCGGCATCGGCGTGGGCCTGCTGGTGATCATCGTCGGCGCATACGCCATCAACGCCCGCCAGGACCCGGCAGTGTCCACCGTCTTCGCGGACATCGCCTACCGGATCGGCAACGGCTCCAACGCCGTCAACGTCACGCTCGTCGACATCCGCGCCTGGGACACCCTGGGCGAGATCACGGTGCTGCTGGTCGCGGCCACCGGCGTGGCCAGCCTCGTCTTCCGCAACCGGCGCTACGGTTCCGGACCCCGCATCGCGGACGCCGACAAGACGCTCTCGGGTCGCCGCGGCATGGAGGCCGCCCGCATCGTCATCGAGGCGCCCGGCGCCTCCCCCGGCCGCTGGCTCGTGGGCGCCACGGTCCGCGACCCGCGTGCCCGCTCGCTGGTCCTCGAGGTCACCACCCGGCTCATCTTCCCCACGATGATGGTGCTGAGCCTGTTCTTCTTCTTCGCCGGACACAACAATCCCGGCGGCGGCTTCGCGGGTGGACTCGTGGCCGGCCTCGCGCTGGTACTGCGCTACCTCGCCGGCGGCCGCTACGAGCTCGGCGAGGCCATCCCGTTCGACGCCGGCCGCATCCTGGGCGCGGGCCTCCTGCTCGCCGCAGGCACCGCGGCGGCCTCGATGGCCTTCGGGGCGCCCCCGCTGTCCAGCGCCACGATCGAGTGGACCATGCCGGTGTTCGGCCACGTCAAGCTGGTCACGGCCCTCTTCTTCGACGCCGGCGTCTACCTCATCGTCGTGGGCCTGGTCCTGGACATCCTCCGCAGTCTCGGCGCCAGACTCGACCTCAACGAGGAGGACCTCGAGGAGCTGCGCGCCATCTACGTCGACGCCACCGATTCACCGTCCACCGCAGCCCTGCGCCGCGTCCCCGGGGTGGACTTCCCCGGGCCGCGGTCCGATCTGTCCGCCCGCCGCGCCGAGCGCTACGAGGCCGCAGAGAACCAGGGCGTCACGCCGGAGGGGATGCCATGACCGCCGACTTCGCACTCCTGCTCCTGGCCGGCATCCTCTGCGCCGCCGGGGTCTACCTGCTCCTGGAGCGGGCCATCATCAAGATCCTGTTGGGCATCATGATCATGTCCAACGGCGTCAACCTGCTGATCCTCGCCGCCGGCGGCGCCCCCGGAAACCCGCCGATCCGGGGCCGCGGCTGGGGCGACAACACGGTGGATTCCGATCCGTTGTCGCACGCGATGATCCTCACCGCGATCGTCATCACGGCCGGCGTCGGCGCGTTCATCCTCGCGCTGGCCTACCGCTCGTACCAGTTCACCACCGTGGACGAGGTCGCGGACGATGCCGAGGACGCGAAGATCGCCAAGCGGTCGCCCATGGACGCCTCGTCCGCCCCGGACCGCGACGCCTCCGACGACCCGACCACCGGCATGCCCACCGAGCTCGGTGAGCACGTCGACTACGACGACGAGGACCTCGAGGAGGCCGAAGCCGAGTACGAGGCCGAGGCCCGCGCGGAGGCCCAAGCGCGTGCGGAGGCGGACGCCCGGGTGGAAGCACTGCGAAAGAAGCTCACCAAGGACGACGAGGAGGAGAACCAGTAATGTCCGCTGATCTCTTCGGTTACCTCATCCCGTCCGTATTTCTGCTTCCGCTGCTCGCCGCGGCACTGTGCCTGGTGGTCTCGCGCCGCCCGCACGTGCAGAACATCATCACGATCACCACGCTGTTCATCCTGCTGGTGATCTCCGGTCTCCTGCTGGTGCTGACCGATCAACACGGCATGCACGTCGTCCAGGTGGGCGGGTGGGACGCACCGGTCGGGATCTCACTGGTCGCGGACCGCCTCAGCGCGCTGATGCTGTGCGTCGCGGCCGTGGTGCTGCTGACCGTCATCATCTACGCCGTCGGGCAGGGTGTCCGCGACGGCGACGGCGACCAGCCCACGTCGATCTTCCTGCCCACCTACCTCGCACTGGCGGCAGGTCTGAACGGCGCGTTCATCGCCGGCGACCTGTTCAACCTGTTCGTCGGCTTCGAGATCCTGCTCGCCGCCTCATACGTGCTCCTCACCCTGGGCGCCAGCCAGGAGCGGGTCCGCGCCGGTGTCTCCTACACCGTCGTGTCGATGGTGTCGTCGATGGTCTTCCTGCTCGGCATCGGTCTGACGTACTCGGCCGCCGGCACCCTCAACCTGGCGCAGCTGGCCACCCGGATGGCGGACGTCCCGGACGGGCTGCGGAACACCATCTTCGCCGTGTTCCTCGTGGCCTTCGGCATCAAGGCGGCCGTCTTCCCGCTGTCCACCTGGCTGCCGGACTCCTACCCCACCGCACCCGCGCCCGTCACCGCCGTGTTCGCGGGGTTGCTCACCAAGGTCGGCGTCTACGCGATCATCCGCTTCCACACCCTGGTCTTCGCGGGCGGCAGCATGGACAACGTCCTGCTCGTCGCCGGGCTGCTGACGATGGTCGTGGGCATCCTCGGCGCGATCGCCCAATCCGACATCAAACGAATACTGTCGTTCACCCTGGTCAGTCACATCGGCTACATGGTGTTCGGGGTGGCGCTGTCCACCGAGTCGGGGCTCAGCGCCGCGATCTACTACGTCGGCCATCACATCATCGTCCAGACCACGCTGTTCCTGGTCGTGGGCCTCATCGAGCGGCAGGCGGGGTCGTCCTCGCTCCGGCGCCTCGGCTCCATGGCCGTGCTCAGCCCGGTCCTAGCGGTCACGTTCCTCGTCCCGGCCTTCAACCTCGGCGGAATCCCGCCGTTCTCCGGGTTCATCGGCAAGCTCGCCGTGGTCCAGGCCGGCGCCGAGGTCGGCGGACCACTCAACTGGATCCTCATCGGCGGCGCGATGGCGACCAGCCTGCTCACCCTCTACGTGGTGGCCCGCGTCTGGTCCAAGGCGTTCTGGCGGCCCCGCGCGGACGCCCCCGAGGGTGCCCTGGCGCTCGCCAAGCCGCTCGCACTGCTGCCGTCGGACGAGTACGTCGAGTTCGACGAGCGCGACGACGTGGGCAAGATGCCGATGAGCATGCTCGCCCCGACCGTGGCACTCATCGTGGTCTCTCTCCTGATGACCGTGTTCGCCGGCCCGCTGCTCGCCGTGACGGACCGCGCCGCGGAGAGCCTGATGGAACGCGGCGAGTACGTCTACACCGTCCCGACGGACGAGACGCCCGGCCGGTACGTCGGCAACGTGACGGGGGTGCGCTGACATGACCAAGAAGGTGAAGATGGACGCGCGCGTGTTCGGCTCACGCGTCTTCATGACCCTGTGGCTGGCCTTCGCGTGGACGCTCTTGTGGGGCTCGTTCGAGCTCGGGACCATCGTGGCCGGGCTGGGCGTGGCCGTGATCATCATGACGGTCCTGCCGCTGCCCCGGGTCCCGGTGGAGGGCCTGCTGCGCCCGATCTCCACGGCGTGGCTGGTCATCATGGTGGGCTACTACCTGGTCCGCTCCTCGGTGATCGTCGCGTGGCAGTCGGTCCGGCCGGCAGCACCGCCGGAACCGGCCGTGCTGCGGGCCCCGATGCGACTGAAATCCGACTTCACGCTCGCGCTCGCGGTGAACTCCCTCAACCTGATGCCCGGTGGCATCGTGGTCCGGGTGGACCCGGTGGCCCGGTACGTCTACATCCACGTCCTGGACGCCGGTACCGACAAAGCGGTCGAGGCCTTCTACCGCCAGACCGGGCACGTCGAGCAGCTGTTCCAGCGGGCGTTCGAACGGCCCGAGGACTGGCACCCGAACCCCGAGCACTACACCGCGCCCGCCGACAGCGGGCCACAGAAGACCGGCCCGAGGAACCCGGGCCCCGCCGCGGGCCAGGAGGTGCCCCGATGAGCTTCACCCTGGTCCTGTGGACCCTGACCGTCATCGCGCTGACCGCCGCCCTGTTCGTCACGATGGTTCGGCTCGTCGGCGGCCCCAACACGCTCGACCGCATGATCTCACTGGACATGCTGGCCGCCGTCGCCCAGGGCGGGCTCGGCGTCTACATCGCCTGGACCAAGGACACCACCGGCGCCGCCGCGCTCGTCGCCCTCGCGCTGGTCGCGTTCCTCGGTTCGGTGTCCGTGGCCCGCTTCCGCGTCAGCGACACCACCGGAGTGCCCGAGGAGCCCAAGTCATGACCGACGACCCCCGCGAGATCATCTCCGCCCTGTTCGTGCTCGCCGGGGCCCTGCTGACGCTCGCCAGCGCCATCGGGCTCCTGCGGTTCCGCGACACCCTCAGCCGCATGCACCCGGCGGCCAAGCCCCAGGTGCTCGGCCTGGTCCTCATCCTCTTCGGCGCCGGGATCCGGATCTTCCCGAGTTCCGACCTCGGCATGCTCGTGCTCGCCGCCATCGTCGCCGTGTGTACCGCGCCGGTGATCGCCAACCGCGTGGGCAACGTCGCCTACCGAGAGAGCGTCGAGGACGGCACCATCACCCACGAGGCGCCGGTTCTGGAGAAGTACACCAAGCGGGCGAGCGACCCCCGCTTCCGCCGCTAGCCGTACAGCCCGCGCTGGCTATCCCCGGCCGATAACCCGGTAGCCGGGAAAGACCCGAGCCCCGCCTCCACCCGGAGACGGGGCTCGCTTCGGCGCTGGGCCGCAGCCCGCTGCCGGGCCGACGCCCGGCGCAGAAGAGATCAGTTGCCGGCGACGCCGCCCGGCTGGCGCTCGGCCTCCGGGACCACCGGGCCATCGACGCCGTCGGCCTCGTCGACGCCGACCGGGTCACCATCGAGGCCCAGGCCCGGGTTGGTGGTGGGGGTCGGGGTGCCCTCCAGCCACTCCTCCTCGGAGGCGTCGACGCCACCGGCGGACTCGGGGGCCGGCGACGTGGTGGTGGCGGTGGTGGGATCGAGCGTGTAGCTGGGAAGCGTGTACGGCGCGTCCGGATCGGCAGGCTGCTCGTTGGGCGGGCTGCACGCGGCCAGGCCCAGCGCGAGGGCGAGTGCGGGAGCCGCGACCAGGAGGCGGCGGGCGGTCTGACGCGGGGCCATGGGGGCTCCTTCGATCTCGGGAGGCTGCAAGTCTCTACAGTGCACGGATCCCGCGCGGCGGAATCCGTCAACTCATCATATCCTCAGGCCTTCGCGCCCGAGGCCATGGGGGACGACAGGCCTCAGCGGTCGAGGTCCTGGGTGACGATCACGATCACGCCCGGAGCGTCCGCGGCCATGTCCGCGGGGCGCGGCTTGGCGGAGATGCCGAGCTGGCCCGCGATGGCCTGCGCGGCCTGCTGCTCGCCCGGGCCGGTCCCGTAGAAGGCGGTCGACTCCGCCACGACACCCCGGTTGGACGGCATGTTGGCCACGTCGCCCACCGCGAATCCGGATTCCCGCAGCTGCTCACCGGTCCGGCCCGCGAGGCCGGTGACGGTGCTGTTGTTGTAGATCTGCACGGGTACCGCGGTCGCGGCCGGGGCGCCGGCGTCGGGGGCCTGCCCCTGCTGGCCGTTCTCCCCCGAGGCCGGGTCGGCCGGGGCTGCGGGTTCCTGGTCCGCGCCCGGGGGCAGCGGCTCGCCATCGCCCGGAGCGGGCTGGCCGTCGGAGCCCTGACCAGCGGCCCCCTGCCCCTCGGCGCCCTGGCCGTTCTGGCCGTTCTGCTCGACCTGGGAGGTGCTCTCCTCGACGGCGCTGACGCCCTCGTCGTCGTCGCCACCGAACAGCTGCACCAATCCCACGCCGATCGCCAGCACCACCGCGGACAGCAGCACCATCGCGATGGCCCGGTACGGCGGGCCGCTCGGCTCGTCGGCGTAGGGGCCGTCACCCTGCGCGTTCGGGTCGGCGTCGTAGCCGGCGGCGTAGGCGCCGCCGTGCTCCGCGTCGAACTGCCGGTCGTCGTACTGCGGGTTCTCGGACTGGGTGTTCACGCGCCCGAGTGTAGGTCAGTCGAGGCGCATTCCCAGGTTGCGGGCCGCGCGCGCCTTCTGCCTGCTGCTGCGCATGCGGCGCAGCCGCTTGACGAGGAGCGGGTCGGTGGCCAGGGCCTCGGGCCGGTCGATCAGGTCGTTGAGGATCTGGAAGTAGCGGGTGCCCGACATGTCGAACTTCTGCCGGATCGCCTCCTCCTTGGAGCCGGCGAACTTCCACCACTGGCGCTCGAACTCGAGCATCGCCTGGTCCCGATCCGACAGCACGGGGTCGGCCGCGTGGAGTTCGCTCACGTACTGCTCGCTCTCAGCCTGCCCGCTCCCAGCCTGCCCGTCCCCGACCTGCGCGTCGTGTGCCGTAGCGGCCGCTCGACCCATGTGCGTGCCTCCTCGGTTCGCGATGCGCTGGCACCATGGCCGCGCCGACCCTGCGCTCGGATCACACCGTTGTGATTCCCCCGTAGTGAACCACACCGCTACGACACCCTGCCAGACGCGAAAGGGAGAACAGGCCAGGTGCGCACTAGAATCTGTGCCCATGGCAATCCGTCCCATCGTCATCCTCGGCGACCCCGCCCTTCACGCCCCGACCGAGCCCGTCTCCGAGTCCCCCGAGGAGCTCGCCGCGCTCGTGCAGGACATGTACGACACGATGGACGCCGCCAACGGGGTGGGCCTGGCCGCCAACCAGATCGGCGTGGGTAAGCGCCTGTTCGTCTTCGACTGTCCCGACCTGGACACCGAGGACGGGGGCAGCCTGTCCCGCGAGGAGGTCGAGGCGCGCGGCGGGTGGATCACGCGGCGCGGCTGCGTGGTGAACCCGGTGCTGGAGACCTCGGAGATCCCCGAGACCATGCCCGACCCCGAGGAGGACCTGGAGGGCTGCCTGTCCGTTCCGGGCGTGAACTTCCCGCGCGGGCGCGCTTGGTGGGCCCGGGTCACCGGCACCGACGAGCACGGCGAGCCGGTGTCGGTCGAGGGGTACGGCCTGTTCGCCCGCTGCCTCCAGCACGAGGTGGGCCACCTCGACGGCTTCCTGTACACCGACCACCTGATCGGTCGGAACCGCAAGGCCGCCAAGCGGCACATCCGCGACGAGGGCTGGGGCGTGCCGGGCCTCAGCTGGGACCCGTCGCGTGACCCGGACCCCTTCGCCGACGAGGACGGTGCGGACGACGACTACGACGACGACACCGCCAGCCCGCTTCATGGCTGAGCAGCCGCACGGTTCCCCGGACCCGGCTCACTCCGACCGTGGGCTATCAGGCCGATCGCGCTGGAACAACGGTCGCGAGGTGGCCGTCGGCGAGCGGGTGACGGTGCGCCGTCATCTCGCTCCCGGCGAGACCTCACACCTGTACACCGACGTGATCGGCCACGTGGTGACGCTCGAGCCGGAGCTGGTCGTGCGCCGCGAGTCCGGCGAGGAGGTCCGGATCCCGGACGCCGACATCGCCGTGCTCAAGGTGCTGCCGCCGCGGCCGGTACGCGCCCGCGAGATCCGCGCGCACGAGTACGCGGGCGCGCTGGCCTGGCCGGGCACCGAGTACGAGCTCGTCGACGGCTGGTTCTGCCGGGCCGGCGACGACTGGTCGTACCGCCGCGACTCCGCCGTGCCGGTGCTGCCGTGGGCCAGCTGCGCCCGGCTCGACGGGGTCCGCGACTGGTACGCCGCGCGCGGACTGCCGCTGCGGATCGTGGACGTGGACCGGCTGGTCAGGACCGAACAGATGCTGCTCGACGGTCAGCCCGTCGACCCGGCCCGCCTCCGGGCCGACCGCGAGCTGATGCTGTGCACCGCGGACAGCCGCGAGCTGCTGGGCATCGTGGACGCGGCGTTCCCCGCCGACTCCCGGCCCGCCGTGACGCTGGCCGAGACCCCCGGCGACGACTGGCTGGAGCTCTACCACGCCACCGCCGACCTGGACCCCGAGCGCGTGCGGCCCGCGATGCTCGCCACCGCCGACGCCTCGGACGGCGACCCCGCCCCCGGCGGGCACACCGTGTTCGCCCGCCTCTCCGACGGTGGCGAACTGGCCGCGATCGCCCGCGGCGCCGTGACCGCCGGGCCCGACGGGGCGCCCCGGATCGCCGTGTCCTGCGTCCAGACCGCCGCGGGCCATCGGCGCCGGGGCCTGGCCGAGATCGTCACCGGCTCGCTCGTCGACTGGGGCCTGGGCCTCGGGGCGACCGAGTGTCACCTCCACGTCTTCGCGGACAACACCGCCGGACGGGGGCTGTGGACCAAACTCGGCCTGCAGCCGCACCATTCGCTACGGCACCTCGTCGTCGTCGACCCCTCCTGATCCACTCCCGCGGGGCGACGGACCCGGGGCCGTGTCCCGTGGTCGTCCCCGTGTGTTCTCCCACGCACCACTCGCCGCACGAGGACGGGTAATAGACTGGTGCCCATGCGCCTGGCCACCTGGAACGTCAACTCCATCCGTGCTCGTCGTGACCGGGTGGTGTCCTGGCTCGAACGATCCGATGTCGACGTCCTGGCCATGCAGGAGACCAAGTGCAAGGACGATCAGTTCCCGCATGAGGCGTTCGAGGAGATCGGTTACCAGGTCGCACACCACGGTCTGAGTCAGTGGAACGGCGTCGCCGTGGCCTCGCGCGTCGGCCTGGAGGACGTGCAGATCGGCTTCGACGGGATGCCCGGCTTCCACAAGGACCCCGAGGTCTCGCAGGATCCCGAGGCGCGCGCGATCTCCGCGGTCTGCGACGGCGTCCGCGTGTACAGCCTCTACGTGCCCAACGGCCGCGAGCTCGCCGACCCCCACTACACCTACAAACTCGAGTGGCTGGCCCGGCTGCGCGATCACGCGGCCGCCGAGGTGGCCGCCGACTCGAGCGCGCAGATCGCGCTGGTCGGCGACTGGAACGTGGCGCCGCAGAACGAGGACGTGTGGGACATGGAGGTCTTCGAGGGCAAGACCCACGTCTCCGATCCCGAGCGGCTGGCGTTCGCCGCGTTCGACGGCGCCGGCTTCCGCGAGGTCACCCGCGAATACACGCCCGGGCCCGGCGTCTACACGTACTGGGACTACACGGGGCTGAGCTTTCCCAAGCGCAAGGGCATGCGGATCGACTTCCAGCTGCACTCCCCCGCACTGGCCGCCCGCGTCACCGGCGCGAGCATCGATCGCGAGGAGCGCAAGGGCAAGGGCGCCTCGGACCACGCCCCCGTCGTGGTGGACCTCGACTAGACCCTGCCGCCCCCGAGTCGCCTGAAACGCTCGACACCACCTCACGCCAGGAGATCGACCGCATGTCCACGTTCCAGCTGCGTCACTACATCGATCGGCTCCGCGCCGAGGGCTACACGGTTCGCGACGACCACGGCGAGGATCCCGACCTCATCGACATCAATGGCCGGGCCGTGGACACGTGGCGGGAGAACTACCCGTACGACGACCGGATGGACCGGAACCAGTACGAGGTCGAGAAGTACCTGCTGCAGATCGAGCTGCTCAAGTTCCAGCGGTGGCAGGCCGAGACCGGGCACCGGCAGATCATCGTGTTCGAGGGTCGCGACGCCGCCGGCAAGGGCGGCACGATCAAGCGGTTCACCGAGTACATCAACATCCGGCAGTCACGCACGGTGGCGCTGATCAAGCCCACCGAAACCGAGATGCACCAGTGGTACTTCCAGCGCTACGTCAGCCACCTGCCCAGCCGCGGTGAGCTCGTCCTGTTCGACCGGTCCTGGTACAACCGGGCCGGCGTCGAACGGGTGATGGGATTCTGCACGGATTCGCAGTACGAGACGTTCATGGAGCAGGCTCCGATGTTCGAGAAGATGCTGGTCGAATCGGGAATCGGGGTGACCAAGTTCTGGTTCTCCGTCACCCGCGAGGAGCAGAAGACCCGGTTCGCGATCCGCCAGCTCGACCCGGTGCGGCGCTGGAAACTCTCGCCCATGGACCTGGAGTCCCTCGACAAGTGGGACAAGTACACGGACGCCAAGGAGGAGATGTTCCGGCGCACGGACACCGACCACGCGCCGTGGATCACCATCAAGTCCAACGACAAGAAGCGGGCCCGCATCAACGCGATGCGCTACTTCCTCAACCAGTTCGACTATCCGGAGAAGGACTCGCAGGTGGTGTTCGCCCCGGACGGCAAGATCGTCCAGCGCGGCAAGGATGCCGTCGGGGACTAGCGCAGCGAGCGCCAGCGAGCGAAGCGATGCCCCCGCGCACAAAACCCGTCGGGGACTGACTGAGCCTGCGAAGGAAGCGCCCCGCGCACAGAACCCGTCGGGGACTGACTGAGCCTGCCTTCCCACGATCGGCGACTGGTTTGTCGACACCATGGCGATTCTTGACGTAGTCACTGCGAGGAATCGACCTGGATTTCGCAGTGGTGCAATCAAACTGCGGATTCGGGGCACACCGCCGACGCCGACGCTCGGGAATGTCTGCCGGCCGCGGGGCATTGCACGGGGTATGAGCCATCTGAATGATCGCGATGTCATCAAGCGTCTGCTGTCCGACAAGGGCCGTTGGGCCGTCGTCGGCCTGTCCACCAACACCGAGCGCACCGCCTACGGGATCGCGGGGTACGTCCGGGACCTGGGCCATCAGATCGTGCCCGTTCACCCCAAGGCCGAGACCGTCTACGGCCAGCAGGGATACCCGGATCTCGCGTCGGTCCCCGGTGAGATCGACGTGGTGGACGTGTTCGTGAACTCCCAGCTCGCCGGTGCGGTGGTGGACGACGCCATCGCCAGGGGTGCGAAGGCCGTCTGGCTGCAGCAGGGCGTGATCGACGAGGCCGCGGCGCAGCGCGCGAAGGATGCCGGCCTCGACGTCGTCATGGACACCTGCCCCGCGATCGAGGCTCCGCGGCTGGGCCTGATCTGACGGCTGAACCCGGAGGGTCTCACTCCGTGGAGTCACGCTCCAGGCGCTTCACGGCCCATCTGTAGACAAATGTCTACAAGTTCGGCAGAACGTGTATACGATCGCCGTCATGACGAGTGCGAACGACGCTTCCCCCTCCCCCTCAGGCGAGTTCGGGGCCCCAGCCGGATTCGCCGGCACCACCACGGAGGACCTGGGTTCCGCGCAGCCGGCGTGGCCCGCACGCCCGCGTCCCGACCGACGGGGACCCGGCGGGGCACCGGACGTGATCGTCATGCTCGTGGACGACATGGGCTACTCGGACATCGGTGCGTTCGGCTCGGAGATCCCCACCCCGAACCTGGATGCCGTGGCCGCGGAGGGCGCCCGACTGACCGATTTCCACGTCACCCCCACCTGCTCGCCCACCCGGGCCGCGCTGATGACCGGCTGCAACTCGCACGCGGTCGGGATGGGAGCGGTCGCGAACGTGGACACCGGCTTTCCCGGCTATGCCGCCGAACTGGCCCCCAACCAGCCGTCCATGGCCGAGGCCTTCCGCGACGCCGGCTACGCCACCATGGCGATCGGCAAGTGGCACCTGTGCCGCGAGCAGGACATGCACGCGTCCGGTAACCGGCATTCGTGGCCCCTGCAGCGCGGCTTCGACCAGTACTACGGCTTCCTCGAAGCCCAGGCCAACCTGCACGCGCCGTCCCAGCTGTACGAGGGCAACAGTCCGGTCCACGTCGAGGAGTACCCGGAGGGCTACTACCTCACCGACGACCTCACCGACCGCGCCGTGCAGATGATCGCCGAGACCCACGCCTCGGATCCCGGCAAGCCGCTGATGATGTACTACGCGCACGCGGCGGTCCACAGCCCGATGCACATCAAGGACGGCGCGGCCGAGGATTTCCGGGGCCGTTACGACGCGGGCTGGGATCAGATCCGCGCCGAGCGCCGCCACCGGCAGGATGATCTGGGCGTGGTGCCGGCCGCCGCCGGGACCGGACCGATGGACGAGGAGCTTGGACCGGACGTCGTCGAGTGGGACTCGCTGTCGGACGACGGCAAGCGGCTTGCCGCCCGCCACATGGAGAACTACGCGGCCATGGTCGTGAGCATCGACGAGTCGGTGGGCCGCATCCGCGAGATCCAACGCCGCCTCGGCCGGCTGGAGAACACGATCTTCGTCTTCTTCTCCGACAACGGCGCGGCCACCGGGGGTTCCGGAGGCACCGTCGGCATGTTCAACTTCCTCGCCAACCTCGACCGCAGCCGCACCCTCACCACCGAGGAGCGCATCGCGGAGGAGATCGGCCGGATCGACGAGCTCGGCGGCCCCGCCTCCTGGCCACACTATTCCTCGGCGTGGGCGACGGTCGCCAACACCCCGTTCCGGCGCCATAAGTTCAGTACGTACCGGGGCGGGCACCAGGTGTCGTGTGTGATGTCCTGGCCCGCCGGGCTCGGGGAACTGGGAGAAGAGAACGACGACGACGGCGCCATCCGCCACCAGTACGCGCATGTCACGGACATCTTTCCGACCGTGGCCGAGCTGGCAGGGGTGGAGATTCCGAGGAGCCGGGCGGGCCGGGAAGCGCGGCCGCTGGACGGCTCCTCGATGGTGGCGGCGCTGAAGGACGCCGACGCGCCGAGCAGTCACGGCGACCAGTACTACGAGTGCCTCGGTGAGCGCGCGTACTACGCCGGCGAGTTCGAGCTGGTGGCCCGCCACGCCAAGGCGACGCCGTTCTCCGCGGACCGATGGGAGCTCTTCCGACCCGAGAGCGACGCGGTGCAGCTCGAGAACGTGGCCGACCAGCACCCGGAGGTGGTGGCCGATCTCGTGGCCCGCTGGGAGACGGCGGCCCGGGACAACATGGTGTATCCGATGTCCAACGGCAGTCCGCTGCACTTCTTCCAGCGTGACCCGGCCGAGCAGCGTCTGGCGGTGGAGACCGTGATGGTCCCGGAGACCCCGCCGCTCGAGCGGTTCCGGGCGAGTCAGCTCATCGACGGCCGCGGGTTCACCGTCGAGGTGGCGCTGGGCGCGGACGGCTTCCGGGCCAGTGACGAGGGAGTTCTTTACGCCCATGGAGGCCAGGAGGCGGGCGTGGTCCTCTTCGTGAAGGACGGCGCCCTTCAGGTGGAGCAGAACGCCTGGGGCCGGGCCCTGACCTCGGAGCCGGCCGACATACCGGCGGGCGCGACACGGTTCGGCCTCCGCGTCGACGCTCCGGGCAGAAGCAGGTGGATCGTGGCTCTCGAGATCGACGGTGTCCCGGTCGCGGAGGGGATCGAGTTGACGCAGCTGTCGTGGCTGGTGCCGTTCAGCGGGATCTCGGCGGGCCGGATGCACCGATCACCGGTGTCCGCCGACCTCTACCGTGCGCACGGCATGTTCCCCTACTCGGGCACGTGGGAGACCGTGACCATCCGGCCTGGTGCGTTCTCGCCGGACGCGCCGTCTCAGCTCCTCGATGTCATCCGGACGATGGGCGCGGCCACGCAATAGGGCGGCCACACAACAGAAGGGGCTGCCCCGGGTTCCGTACCCGGAGCAGCCCCGTCCTTCGTCGTCAGACGGCGTCTCGGGTCAGTACCCGGCCGTCGCAGCCGCGCCGACCAGGACGAAGATGAACACCACGTAGAGCACGATCAGCAGTACCACCAGGGCCAGCGAGATCATCCCGAGCTTCTTGGCGGTCGCGCTGGCCGCCTCCGCCTCGGCGTGCCGGCCAGCCGCCCACAGCGGGTAGACCTGCAGTGCGCGGGTCATCGCGACGAACGACAGCGGCCAGAAGAACAGGATCGAGGCGACCGCCCATCCCACGTTCGATGGCGGACCGATCTGCGTCGCACCCGCGCTGCCGAACGACGGGTTCTGTGCGGCGTAGTCGGCCTGGGCGTAGCCCGGCTGGCCGAAACCCGACTGCCCGTAGCCCGACTGGCCGGGCGCCCCCTGCCCGTACGCGGACTGCGCGTTGTACCCGGTCTGCGACGAGTAGTCGGTGTAGCCGTTGTCCTGGCCGGAGTTGTCACCCTGGGGCGGGTAGGTCATGTCGATCCTTCGTTCGTGGCGGTTCACTCGAACGCCCAGACTACGCCCGCCACCTGCGTCTCAGCCGCGCGCATGAGACCCGCGCGCGTCAGTTGGCCGCGACGAGTAGCTGATACTCGGGGAACCGGACGAGGAAGCGCCGCACGTAGCTGCACACGGGACGGATCCTGGCCCCGTCGAGCCGCATCCGGGTGAGCACCAGGCTGACCAGCAGCCGCGCGATGCCCTGCTGCCCGAATCGCTCCTCGATGACGGTGTGGAGAAGGATGAAGACCTCGCCGTCCATCTCATAGCCGACGAGCCCCATGAACGTCTCGTCGTCCCACAGTTCGAACCGATCGCGATCCGAGTTGTGGACCAGCTTCAACGACGTGGCGGTGGACATCTCGACTCCTTCGGGCCGACGGTGCTACTTCCGGAGACCCTACTCCCCGCGCTACCCTCGGACGGCACAACTTCATAACCCATCCACACGGGAGCCCGCCTCGGAGCGCGGGCTGAGAGGACGACCGGCCGGGTCGTCGACCGTAGAACCTGTCCGGATCATGCCGGCGTAGGGAGTTCTGGAAATCTCATGGTTGATCACGCATCTACTGACGCACGCCCCTCTACTTCTGTCGAGGACGTGACGTGCGGCCCCATCTATGCGAGCCGCAAGACGTACCTGGGTGTAGAGGCACCGGGGTACGACGACGACAACGCCACCACCCCGCCCCCGTTCACCGAGAACAACCCCGCTGGCTCGGGCGTCACCATGCAGGTGCCGGCCCGCAGGATCGAGCTGACCGACGGCACCTCGTTTGACGTCTACGACACCTCGGGCCCGTACACCGGCTACACCACCGCCGCCGACTGCCACGATCTCGCGGTGGGCCTGCCCCGCACCCGTGAGGAATGGCCACACCCGCGGCCGGTTCCCGTGTCGGTGTCGGCGTCGTCGGTGACGGCGTCGTCGGTGACGGCGTCGTCGGTGACGGCGTCGTCGTCACACTCGTCACCGTCGCCCGCAGCCACGTCGTCGGGCGCTCCCGCGCCTGCGCCTGCGCCCCTGGTCCGCACCCAACTCGCGTGGGCGCGTGCCGGTCTGATCACGCCGGAGATGCGGTTCATCGCCGCACGTGAGGGCGTCGACGTGGAGCTCGTCCGCGAGGAGGTGGCCGCGGGCCGGGCCGTCATCCCCGCCAACCACCGCCACCCGGAGAGCGAGCCGATGATCATCGGCAAACGCTTCATGACCAAGATCAACGCCAACATCGGGAACTCGGCGGTGACCAGCTCGATCGCCGAAGAGGTAGAGAAGATGGTGTGGGCCACCCGCTGGGGCGCCGACACGATCATGGACCTGTCCACCGGCAAGGACATCCACGCCACCCGGGAGTGGATCCTGCGGAACTCGCCCGTACCGGTGGGCACCGTGCCGATCTATCAGGCGCTGGAGAAGGTGAACGGCGACCCGGCCGCGCTGACGTGGGAGCTGTACCGCGACACCGTGATCGAGCAGTGCGAGCAGGGCGTGGACTACATGACCGTCCACGCCGGGGTGTTGTTGCGGTACGTCCCGCTGGCGGCCACGAGGGTCACGGGGATCGTCTCGCGGGGCGGGTCGATCATGGCCGCGTGGTGCCTGGCCCATCACCGGGAGTCGTTCCTCTACTCCCACTTCGCCGAGCTGTGCGAGATCCTTGCGCGCTACGACGTCACGTTCTCTCTGGGGGACGGGCTCCGGCCCGGGTCGATCGCGGACGCCAACGACGAGGCCCAGTTCGCCGAACTACGGACCCTCGGCGAGCTCACGCGGATCGCCAAGGCGCACGGCGTGCAGGTGATGATCGAGGGGCCCGGCCACGTGCCGATGGACAAGATCGTGGAGAACGTGCGACTCGAGGAGCAGTGGTGCGAGGAGGCACCGTTCTACACGCTCGGGCCGCTGGCCACCGACATCGCGCCGGGGTACGACCACATCACCAGCGCGATCGGGGCCGCCCGGATCGCCGAGGCCGGCACCGCGATGCTCTGCTATGTCACGCCCAAGGAGCACCTCGGGCTGCCGAACCTGGACGACGTCAAGACCGGCGTGATCACCTACAAGATCGCCGCCCATTCGGCCGACCTGGCCAAGGGGCATCCGCGCGCGCAGGAGCGCGATGACGAGCTGAGCCGCGCCCGGTTCGAGTTCCGGTGGAAGGATCAGTTCGCGCTGGCCCTCGATCCGGACACCGCTCGGGAGTTCCACGACGAGACCCTGCCGGCCGAACCCGCCAAGACCGCCCTCTTCTGCTCGATGTGCGGCCCGAAGTTCTGCTCGATGCGCATCTCGCAGGACATCCGCGACTACGCCGCCGAGCACGGGCTGGAGACAGTGGAGGCGATCGAGGCGGGGATGGCGGAGAAGTCCGCGGAGTTCGCCGACGCCGGCGGGCGCGTCTATCTGCCCCTCAGCGGCGCCTGACCCTGCCCAGCCGCCGGCCCGGCGGGGCGACGGCCCGGCGCCAGCTCGAGCTAACCGGCTGCCGACCGTTCTGTCTCGCGTGGTCGCAAATCATGCTGACGCCGGGACCTGCCCTGGGAAATTGTGAGCGGGTCAGACCACTCGGCGGAATGTGGTCCGCGCAAGCCCCGCCCAGCTTCGGCCCGGCCCCGGCGGGACGTGCGCGCCGGGAATGCACACATCACCTGCACTTACGCGCCCGGAATGGTCCATTCCGGGCGCGTAAGTGCACCAAGATCGGGCGTTCCGGGCGCGTAAGTCGTACCTACCGGCCGGCGGGGCGGCTGCGGGACGCCGGCAGAGGCTGGGCGGCGGCAGAGCGGCGGGGGTGGGCGGCGGCGGGGCCGCGGGGGCCGGGATCAGGCGTCGCGGCGCAGGGTCACCACCAACCCCACGACCCACAGGGCAATACACACCGCGGCGAACCAGGCGAACGCCGGCCACTGGCCCCAGGTGACGAACCCGCGCATGGCTTCGCCCTGCGTCCAGTAGTCACCGTTGGAGAACGGCATCCAGGCGGCGATATCCTGGCCGATCCTGGGGATCAGCGAGACCATGCCCTCGACCGCCAGGATCCACACGAGGAACAACGAGATCGTGCCGGCCGCGTTACGCATCAGGTACGCCAGGCCCATCACCGCGACCGTGCCCAGCGCGGAATAAACCGGGAAGCGCCACAGCAGCGTCAGCCCCTCTCCGGAGAACGGGGTCCACTCGTCGTTGCCGGACAGCACGCCCGCCACGAGAAGCGAGACGATCACCGCGACGGCCACCACGATCATCGACAGCACGACGAACAGCACCGTCTTGGCCACCACGGCCGGCCACCGCGCGGGCGTGACCAGGAAGGTCGACCGGATCGTGTGGTAGCGGTACTCGCCGGTGACCGCGACGATCGCCGCGATCCACACCAGCAGCACCGTGAAGGCGCTGACGCCTGTGATCGCGAACAGCGGTGAGCTCCCGCCACCCGGTGCGCCCGCGACCGGCTCGCCGCCCGAGGACTGCTCGAGCTGGCCCAGGAGAACGGCGATCCCCAGCGCGAGGGCGATCCCGATCCCGTACAGCCAGTAGGCGCTCTTGGTGGTGGTGACCTTGATCCACTCGGACTTGAGAAGGTTCATCGGGCGGACTCCTGACCGTGGTACTCGACGTCCTGGTCGGTGAGGGCCATGAAGGCCTCCTCCAGCGACGCCCGCTTCTCGTGTAGTTCGTGGATCGTGATCCCCAGGCTGGCGGCGAGATCGCCCACCTGGCGGGCGCTCTGACCGTCGATCAGAAACACGCCCTGCTGCGCGTCGAAGTTGGCATTGACCCCCTCCTCGCGCGCCGCCGACGCGAACTCGTCAACGTGCGGGGTACGCAGAACGACCGCCGAGCTGGCCTGGGAGAGGAACTCCTCGACCGACGTCTGGGCGCGCAGCTGACCGCGGCCGATCACCACGAGGTCCTGCGCGGTCTGCGCCATCTCCGACAGCAGATGCGAGGACACCAGCACCGTGCGGCCCTCCGCCGCGCGGGCGTGCATGAACCGGCGGATCCAGAGGATGCCCTCCGGGTCCAGGCCGTTGACTGGCTCGTCGAACATGAGGATCTCGGGATCGCCGAGCATGGCCGTGGCCAGGCCCAGGCGCTGGCGCATACCCAGTGAGTAACCGCCGACCTTTCGACCGGCGACGTCGGCGAGACCGACCAGGGTCAGCACCTCGTCGACTCGCGAGACGGGAATGTCCGCCGCCGCGGCGATCATCTTCAGATGTGAGCCGGCGGAACGGTTGGCGTGGGTCCAGGACGCGTCGAGCAGACAGCCCACCGTCCGCGCGGGAGCGTCCAGCTCCCGGAACGAGACACCGTTGACCAGCGCTTCCCCTGAAGTAGGAGTGTCAAGACCGACGATCATGCGCATCGTCGTGGACTTTCCGGCCCCGTTCGGGCCGAGGAATCCGGTGACGACACCTGGTCGCACCGAGAAGGAGAGGTCGTCGACGGCGGTGGCCGCGCCGAAGCGTTTGGTGAGATTCCGTACCTCGATCATGGGGTCCAGTGTGCCTGCCCCGGCGGCGTGACAGGGAGCCGCCCTTCATCAACCGCCGTACATCAACAGGAGTTGGTCCATCACCGCGGCCACTCCCTCGGGCGCCGTGGGCTCGAGGGATGCGGGGGCCGAGTAGTTGACATTCAACGTCAGGTCGTCGTTCCGCAGGATGTACCTCGCCATGCCCGGCGAATCGTAGAAGACCTCGACTTCTTGGCCGTTATCCAGGGTTGTGACCTCGTTCGCCGGGTCCGCAGGGGTCTGGCCCTCGACCCAGTAATAGAGACTGGTCTCGCTGTACGGGCCCTCCTCCCAGGTGCACGTGGGCGAGGAACTGGCCCCTCGACCCCGAACCAGGTCGGCGGGATCCAAGGAGAGTCCGACCAGGAACGACTCATCCAGTCCGCACGGATCGATGTCCTCGGTGTTCGGCGCCTCGCTCACGCTCTCGGTGACGGTCTCGCCGTTCTGCGTGTGCGTGACCTCCGAGACAACGCACCCGCTCGTCAGGAGGACAGCCAGTGACGCGACCGGGACGAATCTCGTTCCGCGCACGCGGCGTCGCAGCGGTCCCGGAACAGGATTCGTGGCAATGTTCACGGTCCTTATTATGCTGCATTCTCCTCGCCGATCGGCGGTTCTCGACGCGGGGCACGGCGGTGGCAGTGAACGGGTATCCGATGCGCACCGGGCCCGCGGCCCGGCTTGCGGAGCCTAAACTCTCAGCATGGACGACGACGCCACCTCGGACCCCGACCACATCACCGCGGTGCGGGCCTCGGATGCCGAGCGCCACGAGACCGCCCGGATCCTGCAGGAGGCCTTCTCCGAGGGTCGGCTCACCGTCGCCGAGTTCGACGAACGCACCACCCAGGCCTACCGGGCACTGTTCCGGGCCGACCTCGCTGAGCTGACGGTCGACCTCTCGCCGGCCCGGCGGCAGTTCGACCCCCGACCGGCTCCAGAGTCCGACGTGCGCCCCGAGCCGCGCCACGACTGGATGCCCGCGAACCGCGTGAGCGGCCAGCCCGGCACCAGCGCGTCGGTGGCGGTGATGAGCGGATGCGAGCGCTCCGCCGTGTGGACCATCGCCGACTCCCACACCGCGGTGGCGGTCATGGGCGGCATCTCGATCGACCTGCGGGAGGCCGACCTGCAGTCGCGGGAGACCACCATCCGCGCGTTCGCCGTGTGGGGCGGGATCGAGATCATCGTCCCCGACGACATCCACCTCGTGATGGACGGGTTCGGCCTGATGGGCGGGTTCGCCGAGGACCGAAGCACCTGGAAGGAGGACCCGCGGCCGGTACGGCAGGCCCCGCCCGGAGCGCCGACCGTCCGGGTGACCGGCCTGGCGCTGATGGGCGGCGTCGGGGTGCGACGCGTGCCGCGCCCGGAGCGCTGACCGGCGCCGACGCACCCGCTCCGGCGGTGGACCGGCCTCGCTGACCGGCGCCGACGCACCCACCCCGCCGGGCACGCCGGGCCCCGCCCGGAGCGTCAGTCGATCGGCGGGCTCGAGGCCTGCGCCCAGAACCGCTTGGGGATGCGGCCGGCCAGCCTGGCGGCGTGCCCGGCACGGACGGCCTCGCGCATCGCGGCGGCCATGAGCGGCGGGTTCTCGGCCCGGGTCACGGCGGTGGCCAGCAGGACGCCGTCGCAGCCGAGCTCCATGGCCAGGGCCGCATCGGAGGCGGTGCCGATCCCGGCGTCGCAGATCACCGGCACGCCGGCACGCTCGACGATCATCTCCAGGTTGTGCGGGTTGGAGATGCCCAGCCCGGTGCCGATCGGCGCGCCCAGCGGCATGACCGCCGCGCAGCCCACGTCCTCGAGACGGCGGGCGAGCACGGGGTCGTCGGTGGTGTAGGGCAGGACGACGAAACCGTCATCGACCAGGTCTTCCGCCGCCTCGACGAGTTCGATCGCATCCGGCAACAGGGTGCGCTCGTCGGCGATCACCTCGAGCTTGACCCAATTGGTGCCCAGCGCCTCGCGAGCCAACCGGGCGGTCTTGACCGCCTCGGCCGCGCCCCGGCAGCCGGCCGTGTTGGGTAGGGCGCGTATGCCGAGCTCGCGCAGCATCCCCAGCAGGCCCGGCCCGCCGGCGCCCAGCCGCATGTCGACCTTACGGATCGAGACGGTCGTCAGCGCGGTGCCGGAGGCGATGAGCGCCTCGCGCAACACCTCCTGGTTTCCGGCCCCGCCCGTGCCGGTGATGAGCCGCGAGCTGATCTCCTCGCCCGCGATCACCAGCGGCGAGTCCAGCACCGCGGCGACCTGCGAGGCGACGTTCGGGTCGAGGGACGCCCCGCTCGGCGCGGTGGCCACGGAACCCGCCACCGAACTCGACACGGAACTCGACCCGGAACCTGCGGCGGAGACTGCGGCGGCGCCGGCCGGGTCAGCCACCCTGGACCGCCGTGAGGATGTCCACCTCCGCGCCGGCGCCCAGCGGGGTGTCGTCCCAGCTCGAGCCGGGCACAACCATGCCGTTCACAGCGATGGCCACACCATCGTCGGGCAGGTCCATCGCGGTGACCAGGGTGCGGACGGTGGCGCCGTCGGTGAGCGTGCGGTCCTCACCGTTGACGGTGACGATCATGAAGCCTCCTGGATACGACAAGTGCCTGTCCACCACGGTAGTCACCCGCGGCGGAACCTGTCGGCCCGGGCCGCCCGCGCCGCCTCCGGGACGGGCGCCCCCTGCAGTTCTGCCGCCACGGTGGCCGCGGTGATCGGGGTCAGTGCGATTCCGTTGCGGCCGTGCCCGGTGGCGTGGATGAGCCGCGGGTCGTCGGGGTCGACGCCGAGGATCGGCAGGTTGTCCGGCGTCATGGGCCGTAGCCCGGCGATCATCTCCGCCAGTTCGTACTCGCCGATGCCGGGGAAGATCGTCTCGGCGTCGGCCAGCAGGTCGCGCACGCCGGCCACGGTGACCTGCCGGTCATCGCCGTGCTCGTACTGCGTGGCGCCCACCACGAGTCCGCCGTCGCGCGGCACGAGGTACAGCGGCCGCCCCCGCACGAACGCCCGGACAACTCCCCGCGGTGGGTCCTCGCAGCCGGGCCTGGCCCGCAGCCGCAGGACCTCCCCCTTGACGGGCCGGATCGGCAGCCCGGCGAGAACCGCGGAGCCGGAGCCCGCGGCCAGGACGACGCGGTCGGCGTCGATGTCGTCGTCCAGCGAGGTCACCTCCTTGCGCACCCACGTCACCCCCTCTGCGCGGCAGGCCCGGGTCAGCGCGGCGAGCAGGATCCGGTTGTCGACGGCGCCCTCGGAGTCCATCCGGTAGGCGGCGCGCGCGACGCGCGCCAGGGAGGGCTCGGCCTCGCGCAGTTCGCGGCGGGTGACGCGCCGCAGGTCGGCGTCGTTGATTCCCCCGACGACGACGTCGTTGCCCAACGCCCACGACATCGCCATGTCCAGGTCGCGCGCGTCCGCGTCGTCCACGGCGAGCATGTGCGTGTGGGTGGCACTGCGGATCGGCGGGCCGGGCGGCGTGTGCGGTTCCAGTGCGCTCAGCATCTCCGGCCATCGGCGCAGTGAGGCCACACCCAGCGCGAAGACGGACTCCTCGCCCGGCCAGGCCTCACTGAACGGGGCGAGCATCCCGCCGGCCACCCAGCCCGCGCCGGAGGTGGGGACGCCGTCGGGGCCGGAGTCGTCGGGCTCGTGGACCACGACCTCGGAGGCCAGGCCCGAGCGGGCGATCGTCCAGGCGCAGGCCAGGCCGATCACCGAGCCGCCGATCACCACGACCCGGCGGGCCCCGACACCGGCGGCGCCGGTATCGGCATCGTCGGCGGTCTCGCGGATGGCCTCGGCGGCCGCTGGGTCGGCGATGGGGTCGGGCGCGTTCATGACGGCCAGCCTAGTGGGGCGTGGCCTACGGTTGAGCCCATGACCTCCCGCGCCGCCAGCCTTCGCGCCCGCCTCGCCGATGCCCGCCTCTACCTCTGTATTGACGCGCGACGGCATCTCGACGATCAGGCCCGCGAGCAGGGCTGGACGGGCGAGTATCCGGCGCTGCGGCGTGACGTTACCGCCGCGCTGGCCGGCGGGGTGGACCTCGTGCAGCTACGGGACAAGAACTCGGGCGGTGAGCGGGAGCAGGGTCCGCTGGAGGCCGGGCACGAGCTTCAGGCTCTGGCCGTCATGCGCGAGGTGTGCGACGCCCATGGCGCGCTGCTGTCGGTCAACGATCGCGCCGACATCGCCGCGGCCGCCGGCGCCGACATCCTGCACATCGGCCAGGACGACCTCCCGGAGGAATGGGCGCGCCGGATCATCGGCGACGACATGATTCTCGGCATCTCCTGCCATGCGTCCGACGAGGTCGACGCCGCCGCCGCGGACCCGCTGTTCGATTACTTCTGCACCGGGCCCGTCTGGCCCACGCCCACCAAGCCGGGACGGCACGCTCCCGGGCTGGAGCTGGTGCGGCACGCCGCCGGGCTCGGCAGCCGTGCAGGTGCGGGCGCGGAGACTGGAGCAGGTGCGGGCGCTGACGCGGATGCTGACGCGGGGGCAGGCATTGACGCGGGCGCGGCTGCGGCGGCAGGCATTGTCGCGGGCGCGACTGCGGCGGGGAAGCCGTGGTTCGCGATCGGCGGGATCGATTCCGACAACCTGGGCGAGGTGCTGGCCGCGGGCGCGAGCCGGGCCGTGGTGGTCCGCGCGATCACCGACGCCGCCGACCCCACTGCCGCCGCCCGCCGGTTGCGCGACGCCCTCGGCTGACCGCCCACGACCGCAGCCCGCCGGACCGCCCGGCTGCCGGCCGCTGGCCGCTGGCGAAACCTTGTTGGCACCACTGCGAAGATTCGCCTCGATCCTCAACGTGGTGCCGACGCTTCTCGCAGCCATGCAGACAAAGTTCCCGGGCGGGGCGCGAAACGCTTCCGCTACCCGGTGAGATCCTTGGTCACCGTGCGACGAAGCACCTGACGTGGCTTGCGCTCGAGGGAATCGCCGTCTTGTCGTCGTGCCCTCGGGCTCGTCCCGCCCTGCCGCGGTGCGCCACCGCCGCGCTCACCGCCCCGCTCGCCACCGCCGCGCTCGCCACCCTCGGCCCCGCCGCCACCGCGCCGGCCCCACGAGTCCGGCGCCAGGTTCGGCACCAGCGTCAGCAGCTTCCCGAGGCCGCGTGCGGGCCACTCCACGACGGCGTGGTCGACCTGCACGGACGCGCGACGGCCGCGCAGGACGAGGGTCATGACGCCGTTGTCGAACCACACCCCGTCCGTCACCCGCCACCGCACGGCGGGTTCGCGCACGCCGACCGCTCGGGCCAGACGGCGCGTGAGCGCGGGCACCGGCTCCCGCACCGACAGGCGGTTCACCACGCGGATGGGCTGGTGCAGCGGATTCCGGAACGGCGACATGACCAGCTGGTGTACACGCGTCGGCGAGTCGGCCGCGGCCGGGGCGGTGAGGTCGATCTCCTCGAGGTAGGAGCAGTGGACGTCGCCGCCGAGCATGAGGATCGATGCCGGCGCGCGCCCGCCCTCGCGAGCCGCGACCTCGGTGAGCAGGCCGACGAGGTCGTCGAAGCTGCTGCGGAACGCGGCCCAGTGCTCGAGGTCGACCGTCAGTCGTATCCACTCCCCGACCCGCGCGCTGACCGGCTTGTTCGGCCGATCCCGCGCCGTCACCTCGTTCCAACCCTCCACGTGATGCAGCGCCGGCAGCATGAACGCTGGCAACGACGAGCCGATCACCAGATGGTCCACGTCCGCGTCCAGGCAGGCGCGGCGCGTCCACTCCCACTCGCCGTCGTCCATCACGCGGCGATCCCCGGGCTCGAGGTGGCGGGAGGCGCGCACGTCGAGCATCACGACGCGCACCCGGCCGAAGTCGCGCTTGAAACTCCACTGGGAGGCGCCCCGCTCGCAGTCGGCGGCCACGGCGAAGTCGGACAGGATCCGCTCGCGCTCGGCGTCCGAGTCGGCCGTCCTGATCGCCTGGTAGACGGAGTTCTCGTCGAGCTCGTCCGGCGCCAGGTTGCCGAGGTGTTGGTAGACGAAGTAGCTGGCGAACGCCCCGATCACCCGGTCGCGCCACCACGGCTGCGCGGTCATCTCGCGGCGCCACGAGTGCGAGGAGTTCCAGTCGTCGCGCAGGTCGTGATCGTCGAGGATCATGCAGCTGGGCACCGTCGACAGTAGCCAGCGCACGTCCGGGTCCCGCCACGACTCGTGGTACAGCCACGAGTACTCCTCGAAGTCGCAGATCTCGCCGGAGACGTCGCGGTCGCCGCCCGCCCCGGCCGAGTCGCGCACCGCCTGCGGGCCGCCACCCGCGCGCCGACGCTCGGCCAGCCGCTCGGCGATCTCACGGCTGGGGATGTCGGCGTACACCTGGTCGCCGAGCAGCAGCATCGCGTCGGGCCAGTTGTCGTGGTCGGTGTGGGCCATCTGATGCGACAGCGCCACCAGCGCGTCCGCCCCGATCTTGCGCAGCGCCGCCGGGGTCTGGCTCTCGCCGCGCCGGCACGAGCCGAACGCCAGCCGCACCGTGTCGTCGGCGCGCGGCGTGCGGATCACGCTGGGTCGGTCCGGATCGAGCGGCCAGACGGTCCGGCCGTCGAGCTGCAGCTCGTACGGCGTCTCGACGCCCGCGCGCAGCTGCCGCAGGTGCAGGATCGCGAAGTGATGCCCGAACACGCCCCAGCTCGCCTCGGTGACCTCCTCGCCGCCGGCACGGATTGTCACCCTGCACGGGGCGGACACCTCGACCCACACCGTGGCATCGGTGGCGTCGACGTACCGCAGCAGCGGGCCGACGAGGATCTCGGGACGCGGACTCATGCCGACCAGTGTGCACGCGCGCGACGCGGACGGCCCTCGGATCGGGGTGGGAAGGGGCGGCCCCGGGCAGGTGAGCGGCGCGGATAGGCGGCGCGCGACGAGCGTGGAAGGTCAGCGTGGAACGAGCGCGGGTCAGCCGAGTAGGGCGCGGGGCCCGACGACGACAACGCCCTCGGGCAACCGGGCCCGCAGTCCCCGATCGGCCGTCACGACCACCACTCGTCGAGGCCCGCCATCCAGCTCGGCGGCCAGGTCGACGATCGAGTCGTCGCCCTCGCCGGCGGCGCGGTGCACGACGAACGGCCCGGAGTGCTCGGCCGCGCGGGCGGCACCCTCGATCACGGCGTGCGCGCGGGCCACCCAGCCGAAACGGACCGGGTCGCCGGCGTCCGCCGGAAGTTCGAGGGTGCGGGGCATCCCGGCCCCCAGCTCGTCGAGAAGTGTGGCGGTGGCGCCGGCCCGGTCCTTCCACCAGCCGTTGGGCCGCGAGCCCAGCACGTTGGCCACGTCCACGACCAGCTCGACCGGCTCGGTGCGCAATCCGTCCGCCCAGGCGGCGGCGAACGCGGGCATCAGCGGCAACTCCGAGACCAGTGTCTCGGGCACCCAGCGCAGCTCGAGGCTCTCGTTGTTCGGCACCGTCTCCAGTGCACTGGGCGCGTCCGCCACGACGGTCGTGTACGTCCACTCCACCCGGTCCTCGGATATCTGCACGAGCGGTGGGATCGGTGAACCGCCCCGCGTGGGGGCATCGGGCTGCCCGGAGGAGGCCTGCGCCGCGGCCCCGGACGTGGACCGGGTGTCGGTGGTGGCGTTGTCGTCGTCGGACTCGGGGTGGTTCTGATCCGGGCGCAGGCGGCTCATCACCCGCGCCACATGCCGCATGTCCAGCCCCGGGCGGTGCCAGACCGTGCCCGGCATCCGGGAGGTCACCCGCTCGGCGCGGACCACCACGTCGGCGGGGCGGATCTCCGCCTCCTCCTCGGTCTCGCGCAGCGCGGCCACGGCCGCGTCCTCGTGCGAATCCCGCGCGCCGCCCGGCAGCGCCCACGTGTCGCCCGACGCCGTCCACACCGCGCGGTGCTGCAGCAACACCAGCGGGATGTCGGGGTCGGTGGGGTCGGCGGCGCGCAGCAACAACCCGGCCGCGCCGAAGCGCCCCCACCGGCGGTCGCCCGCGTCGGACACCACCCAGCCGTTGCCGTCTCCCTCTTGCACGACCACCGGCCGACCACCTTCCTGCGCGCTGCCCGCCCCACGGTTCGGGCGCGACCTTGCCTACTCGCCGACCAGTCTGCCCGACGCGGCGCCGCCACTTCACTAACCTGGGACACACTCCCGTCGGATCCGCGTCCCGGCGGGCCGGGACCGGGGAGGTGAACCACGCGATGAGCGCCCCCACCCTGCCCCGAGCCAAGTACCCCGCCGGCACCGGTTCCGGCGCGGAAGCGGAGTCCTCCACGCTCGTCCAACCCCGCCGCCACGTGCGCCGGCGCGCGGCCCGGATGTGGTCGGACGTGCTCACCACGCCCGGGCGGATGTCGGTGTTCGCGGTGCTGGCGATCATCGCGGTGCTGGCCGGCGGGATCGTCGCGTCCGGCACCATCACGCAGCGGCAGAGCCACCACGAGACGCTGCTCGCGGAGGTCGAGCCGGTCGCCAACGCCTCCCAGACCCTGTACAGCTCGCTGACCATCGCCGACTCCGCGGCCAACACGGCGTTCATCACCGGCGGGATCGAGCCGGCCGAGCTGCGCGACCGCTACCTGCAGGCCATCGCCTCCTCGTCGGCCGCGATCATCGCCGCCTCCCAGGGCCTCGACCGCACCGACTCCGAATCCATCGACCAGCTCGCCAACATCAACGCGCAGCTGGCCACCTACACCGGGCTCGTGGAGACCGCGCGCACCAACAACCGAGTCGCCAATCCGGTCGGCTCGGCGTACCTGGCGTCGGCGTCATCGCTGATGCAGGACACGATCCTGCCCGCCGCCGCCGACCTGTACGACCGGCAGTCCACATCCGTGGGAGAGTCGGACCGGGAGTGGTCATCGCCGCCGTGGGGGTCGTTCTTCCTGCTGGGGCTGGCGATCACCGTGCTGGTGGTGCTTCAGCAATGGCTGTGGCGGCTCACCGGGCGGCGGATCAATCCGGCGCTGGCGCTCGCGTCGCTGCTCATGGTGGCGACGATGCTGCTGACGATGATCGCCGGGTTCCTCGCCGCGAACGACAACGCGCGCGGGCTGTCCGAGGGGGCGGCGCCGATGAACGAGCTGACCCGGCAGCGGATCAACGCGCAGAAGGTGCGCGCGCAGGAGACGCTCAACCTGGTCCGGCGCACCGATCCGGAGGGCTCGGCCGCCGAACGCGCCGCCACGCTGGGCGGGGTGCGGGACACGCTCACGGTCTACCTGGGCGACGACGAGCCCGGCGGCGGCGCCGACATCAGCCTCGACGAGAACGGTGCGGTCACCGCGGCGATCGAATTCCTCGACCAGTGGGTGGCCGCCCAGAACCGGGCCGACTCGCTGTACCAGCAGGGCGACTACCAGGGCGCGATCAGCATCTCGTCCGGGCAGGAGGCCGGCGACTCGGGCGCGGCGTTCGACGAGTTCGACCAGTCGATGCAAGAGGCCATCGAGGAGGCGCGGGAGACGCTGCGCACCCGGATCGACAAGGCGCGCCGCACGTCGTCGGCCGGGCCGGATCTCATCATGGCGCTGTCCACGCTCGCCGCGTTCGCGGTCGTGGTGGGGGTCGCGCCGCGGATCAGGGAGTACCTGTGAATCGGCGGGGTGTGGTGCGGGTTGGCGATGTGTTGGGCGGCGCGATGCGGGGCGGCGCGGTGCGGGTTGGCGATGTGTTGGGCGGCGCGGCGCGGGGCCGCGTCGTGGTGGGCCGCGCCGTGCGGGGGCTGGTCGGGAGTGCGCTGGTGGCTGCGCTGGCGGTGACGAGCGCCTGTGGTGTCGACGACGACGAGGGCGGCCTCCCCGACGCCCCCGCGGACTCGACGTCGATCGACTCGGCCGACGCGGGGATCCCCGACGTCGACGCGGTGATGCCGCTACCCGCGGGGGCCGTGATCAGCACCGGAATCCCGGGTGAGCTGCCGGCGGAGGACGACTCCTGTAATCCCCTCGCCAGCCTGCGGCCCGACGACGCCGACCCGGAGGAACGCGTCCCCAAGATCATCGAGCGCGGGCGGCTCATCGTGGGCCTGGACCAGGGATCCAATCTGTTCTCCTTCCGCGACCCCGCCACCGGCGAGCTGACCGGCTTCGACGTGGACCTGGCGCGAGAGATCGCCGACGACATCTTCGGCAATCCCGACCAGGTGGAGTTCCGGTCGCTGACGTCGGCGAACCGCATCGAGGCGCTCGAGGACAACCAGGTGGATCTGGTCATCCGGTCGATGTCCATCACGTGTGAGCGGCGAGAGCAGGTGGCCTTCTCCGCCCCGTACTACCAGGCCTATCAGCGGGTGTTGGCGGTGCGCGGGTCCGGGATCGAGGACCTCGAGGATCTCGAGGGCAAGCGCGTCTGCGTGGCCTCCGGGACCACGTCCGCCGCGCGGCTGTGGGCGGAGCTGGACCGGATCACGGTGCTGTCGGTCAACACGTGGGCGGACTGCCTGGTGGCGATCCAACAGAACCAGGTCGACGCCATCACCACCGACGACGCGATCCTCGTGGGCATCACCGCCCAGGACCCGTACCTGGAGATCGTGGGCCCGCAGCTCGCGGCCGAGCCGTACGGGGTGGGGATCGCCAAGTCGACGCCGAGCCACAACACCGACGGGCTGGTCCGGCAGGTCAACTCGACCCTCGCGCGGATCCGCGCCGACGGCACGTGGAACCGCATGTACTCGACGTGGCTCTCCGGCCTGGGCTCGAGCCCCGGCATGCCGGCGCCGACCTACCTCCCGGAGCCGCAGCAATGAGCTACCGCAAGTGGGATGAGGGGCCTGAGGGCGACGAGCCCAGCGTCGGCACACAGGCCACGATGCACACGGAGGCCGTCACCGTGACCGGCTCCGTCGAGGCCACGGGGGGCACAGCGGCGACCGGGGGCGCCGGGGCGTCGGGCGGAATGGCGTCGACCGGTGGGATCTCGTCCACCGGGGGGATGGAACACACCGGCGCGATGGAGGCGACCGGGTGGATGCCGTCCACCGGCGGGATGGAACACACCGGCGCGATGCCCTCGACCGGCACCGTGGACGTCACGGGCGCGGTCTCCATGACCGGCTTCCTCGGGGACACCGACCCCGGCCGCCGGCACGAGGACGACGACCCCGAGCCCCTCACCGAAGCCGTGCCCGGCCCGGCGTCGTCGAGCCGCACGACCGACACCAGCCCCGGCGAGCGGTCGAGCACCGGCCCCTTCCGGCTGCGCCACCCCGACAAGCCGGAGGACAAGCCCAGTCTGGCCGCCGAGGGTCTGGTCGACCTGCCGTACATCATCCCGGTGGACCCCACCTCGGCCATGCTCACGCCCGACGAGATCGAAGCCGAGTGTGCTGCCTCGAACGGTCGTCTCCCCCGCCCCGAGCTGCGCTACGGCGACCTGGTGGCCGACCAGTACGAAGTCCGCGGCGCGCTCGCGCACGGCGGGATGGGCTGGATCTACCTCGCGGTCGACCACAACGTCTCCGACCGGTGGGTCGTCCTCAAGGGCCTGCTCCACGCCGATCAGGCCGAGGCGCAGGAGGTGGCCGTCGCCGAGCGGGAGATCCTCGCCGAGCTGTCCCACCCGTCGATCGTGCGAATCTACAACTTCATCCACGACGACTGGGCCACCTCACCCTCCCACGGCGGCTACATCGTCATGGAGTACGTCGGCGGCCCCAGCCTGCGGGACGTTCGGCGGTCCGCGCCCGGGCGGGTGCTGCCGGTCGAGAAGGCCATCGCGTACGTGCTCGAGGTCCTCCAGGCCCTGTCGTACCTGCACTCGGTGGGGCTGGTCTACAACGACCTCAAGCCCGAGAACATCATGCTCACCGAGGATCACGTGAAGCTGATCGACATGGGTGCCGTCTCCGGTGTCGGCGACTATGGTCACATCTACGGCACCCCCGGCTTCCAGGCGCCCGAGATCCCCGAGACCGGCCCCACGATCGCCTCCGACCTCTACACCGTCGGCCGCACCCTGGCGTCGCTGATCGTGAGACTGCCCGTGGTGGACGGCCGGTACGCGCACGGCATCCCCTCCCCCGTCGAAGAGCCCGTCTTCAGCCGGTACGACTCCCTGTACCGGTTCCTGCTGCGCTCCACCAACGACGACCCCACCATGCGGTTCCGCAGCGCGACCGGCATGGCCGGGCAGCTCATGGGCGTGCTGCGCGAGGTGTTGGCGCTACGTACCGGGGTTCCGCACCCTGCGTTCTCGCAGGTGTTCTCGCCCCAGCGATCGACGTTCGGCACTTTGTTCACCGTCGAGCCGACCGACTTCCTCGTCGACGGCCACGCCCGCGACACGACCCTCACCGGGGCCGAGCTCGTCGATGCCCTGCCCGTGCCGCTCATGGAATCCACCGACCCCGCGAGCCGGATCCTCGCCGCCACCTCGTACACCTCCGTCGAGCAGCGGATCGACACACTGCTCGAGCTGTACTCCGCCGAAGATTCGGAGGCGCGGGAGAGCGTGGGCGTCATCATGTCCCTCACCCGCGCCTACCTCGACAGCGGGGACCTCGCGGCCGCCGAGGCGTTGCTGGAGTCGAACTCGGACCGACTGGCATCGGAATGGCGGCTGATCTGGTACGTCGGGGTGATCGACCTCCTCAAGGGCAACCCGGTGGGGGCCTACCCGAAGTTCCAACAGGTGCTGACCGCCATGCCGGGCGAGAACGGCCCCAAGCTCGCACTGGCCGCGACCGCCGAGCTGATCCTCGACGTGTGCCCCGAGAGCGACCGCAACCGCTGGGCCCGCTCCAGCGAGCACTTCTACCGAACCGTGTGGTCGGTGGATCGCTCGGTGATCAGCTCCGCATTCGGCCTGGCCCGGCAATTGCAGCGACGCGGCGAGGTCGCGGCCGCCATCGCCGAACTCGACCGGGTCTCGCCCAGCTCCCGCTATTCCTCACTGGCCAGCCTGACCTCGATCCTGTTGCTGTGCCAGGGACGGCCGCTGGAGGAGACCGAGGAATCGCACCTCCGCGAAGCCGCCCGGCGGGTCAACTCGCTGCCCGCCGGCGAGCACCGCGCCTTCCAGATCCGGCTCACCGTGCTCACCACGGCCTTGGACTGGACCAAACTGCCGGGTAACGAGCCGTCGCCGTCGCCGCTCATGCGGGGGGTGCCGTTCACCGACTTCGGGCTGCGCAGCGGCGCCGAGACCGTGCTGCGCACGCTCGCCAGGTCCACCGAGACCCGCCAGCAGCGGTTCCGGCTGGTGGATCAGGCCAACAGCATCCGGCCGCGCACCCTGTTCTAGAGCCCTCGGACGTGTCGACGTTCGACGGGCCGACCTGGCCGGGGCCAGGTCGGCGGGTCAGGCCAGGGTGTCAGGCGTCGGGGCCGAGGCCGAGGACGTCGTCGCAGGCGCGGGCGATCGCCAGCTCCTCGTCAGTGGGAACGACGAGCACCTTCACGCGGCTGTCCGGAGCCGAGATGAGGCGTTCGCCGGAACCGTTCTCGTTGGCCTCCGCGTCGATCTGCACCCCCCAGTCCCCCATCGTGGACAGCGCGTCCGCGCGGAGCCGGGCGACGTTCTCGCCGACGCCGGCCGTGAACGTGATCGCGTCGACCTGACCGAGCACCGCCCAGTAGCCGCCGATATAGCGGCGCAGGCGATGGATCACCACGTCGTAGGCGAGGACGGCGTCGTCGTCGTTGTCGTCGACACGGGAGAGCAACTCGCGGAAATCACGCGCGCCCGACAGGCCCTCCAACCCGGACTGGCGGTTGAGCAGGGTCGAGACATCGCCCGGCGACATCCCGCGGTCCCGGATCAGGTGGATGATCAGGCCCGGGTCCAGGTCGCCGGGGCGGGTGCCCATGACCAGGCCCTCCAGCGGCGTCAGGCCCATGGAGGTGTCGACGGCGCGGCCCGCAGCGATCGCCGACGCCGAGGCGCCGTTACCGAGGTGGAGGACGATCTGGTTGAGCTCGTCGTAGGGACGGTCGAGGACGGCGGCCGTCCGACGGGAGACGAACTCGTGGCTGGTGCCGTGGAAGCCGTAGCGGCGCAGGTCCCAGCGGCGGGAGGTCTCGCGATCGATCGCGTACGTGTGGGCGGCGGCCGGCAGGGTGTGGAAGAAGCCGGTGTCGAACACCGCCACGTGCGGCAGGCCCGGGAGCAGCTCTCGGGCGACGCGGATGCCACGCAGGTTGGCCGGATTGTGAAGCGGGGCGAGGAGCTCGAGCTTCTCGATGTCCGCCTCGACCTCGGGGGTCACGAGGACCGGCTGGTGGAACTCCGGCCCGCCGTGGACCACGCGGTGGCCGATCGCCTCGACGCCCAGGTCCGTGGGGTGGACGTGCAACTCCCCGGCGAGCTCGAGGACGCGGCCGAGGGCGGCGGTGTGGTCCGGAAATGCCTCGTCGGCGGTGCGCTCGTCGGCCGACTCCCCGGTCATCGCGGTGCGGCGAACCGTGAGCGAGCCGGTCGGCTCACCGATCCGCTCGACCAGGGCCCATGCGAGTTCCTCTTCCCCGGCGGTGTCGAGGATCTGCAGCTTGAGCGAGGACGATCCGGAGTTGATGACGAGCACGCGGGTCATGAGCGGCTTCCGTTCTTGTCGGCGGGGCCGGAGGAGGTGTCACCGGAGGGGGCGGGGTTCTCGGCGACGCCCTGGGCCTGGACTGCCGTGATGGCGACCGTGTTGACGATGTCCTCGACCAGCGCGCCGCGGGACAGGTCGTTGATCGGCTTGCGCAGGCCCTGCAGGACCGGGCCGATCGCCACCGCGCCCGCCGTACGCTGTACGGCCTTGTAGGTGTTGTTACCGGTGTTGAGGTCCGGAAAAACCAGAACCGTGGCGCGGCCCGCGACCGGGGAGTCCGGCATCTTCTTCTTGGCGACGGTCGGGTCGATGGCCGCGTCGAACTGCAATGGACCGTCCACGAGGAGGTCGGCCGCGGAGGCGGACGAGTCGCCCGCCGCGGCGATCGCGGCAGCGGCGGGGTCGGAGCTGGCGTCCGGGTCGGTGGCGGGGTCGGAGCTGGCGTCCGGGTCGGTGGCGGGTTCGGAGCCGGGGTCCGAGTCGGTGGCTGGTTCGCCGTCGGCCGCGGAGTCACCGTCGGCCGCGGCCTCCGCGATACGCGAGCGCACGATGGCGGTGGCGTCACGGACCTTGTCCACGTCGGCACCGCTGCCGGAATCACCGGTGGAGTACGAGAGCAGCGCGACCCGGGGATCGATCCCGAACCGGGACGCCGTCTCCGCCGACGACAGCGCGATGTCGGCGAGCTGCTCGGCCGTCGGATCGGGCACGACCGCGCAGTCGCCGAAGGCCAGCACGTGATCCGACAGGCACATGAGGAACACGCTCGACACGGTCTTGACGCCCGGGCGGGTGCGGATGATCTCCAGCGCCGGACGGATGGTGTGCGCGGTGGTGTGGGCGGCGCCCGAGACCATGCCGTCGGCGAGCCCGGTGTGGACCATCATCGTGGCGAAGTAGGAGATGTCGAGAATGCGGTCGCGGGCCACGTCCATCGTCATGCCCTTGTGCTTGCGCAGCTCGGCGTACTCGACCGCGAACTTCTCGGCGTGCTCGCTCGTGCGCGGGTCGAGGAGCTGCGCGCCCGACAGGTTGATGCCCAACTCGTCGGCGCGGCGCCGGATGGCGTCCACATCTCCGAGGATCGTCAGATCGGCCACGTCACGACGGAGCAGACGACCGGCCGCGTGGAGGATGCGGTCGTCGTCGCCCTCGGGAAGGACGATGTGACGACGATCGGCACGCGCACGCTCCAGGAGCTGGTGCTCGAACATCTGCGGCGTCATCACGTCGGGGGTGTCGACGCGCAGGCGGGCGAGCAACTCCTCGGTGTCGACGTGCTTTTCCATCAGACTCAGCGCCGTCTCGACCTTGCGGCCCGAACCGGAGTAGACGCGGCCCTGGGTGTCCGCGGCGAGGCGCGCGGTGTCGTAGGTGCCGTGTTCGGTGCAGACGATGGGCAGCGTCGACCGCATGCCGTGGACCAGCCGATCCATGGCCTCGTTCGGCCGGAGCCCGCCGTTCCAGATCATCCCCGCCAGCGCGGGGAAGCCCTCGGCCGCGTGCGCGCCCATGATCGCCAGCACCGCATCCGTGCGGTCGGCCGGGACGATCACCACCATGCCGTCGACGAGACGCTCGAGAATCCGGTCGCCGGTCATTCCTCCGACCATCACCGCCATGACCTCGCGGTCCAGCAGCGCGGGATCGCCCGAGTACAGCGAGCCGCCCACCGCCTCCATGAGCTCACCCATCGTGGGCGCCGTGAGGAAGGGCAGGTTCGGAAGAGTCCAGGCGGGCACGTCGAGAGAGTCGAGCTCGGACTGGATCGCCTCGAGATCGTCGACATCGCACCGATTGGCGACCACGCCGATCGGGTGGGCATGGTCGGCCCGGAGCTGATCGAGCGTGAGGCGGGCGTTGGTGGCGATCTCCTCCGGCTCGCGACCCGAAGCGCGGAGGACCAGCAGGACGGGGGCGCCGAGATTCACCGCGAGTGTCGCGTTGAAATCGAACTCGGCGGGACTGGGCACTCCCGTGTAGTCGGTTCCGAGGATCACCACGACGTCACATTCGCGGGCCACCACCTGATATCGGTCGACGATCTCGGTGAGCGCCGCGTCGCGGTCCTCGTGGACGCGCGCGTTGGTGACGCCGATGCCGTCCTCGTAGTTGAGATCGACGGTGGTGTGCTGGAGCAGCATCTCGAGAATCCGGTCCCGGGTCGGCTCCTCACCGTTGGCGCGGGGCGCGACGGTGACAGGGCGGAAGACACCGACGCGCTGCACGGTGCCGGCGAGGATGCGCAGCAGCCCCAGCGCGACGGTGGACTTACCGGTGTCACCCTCGGGAGCGGCGACGAACACCGCCGACGACGAGAGCGGCGCCGCGCTCGACTGGGCGGGGATCATGAGTGCCGCGGCGTCCTGGTCGGGCGCGTCGGCGTCGGTCGATGCGGTCGGGCGGGAATCGGACTTGCTGGATTCGGGCACGAGGGCATTGTGTCAGCGCTCGCGAACTCCCACACCTTGTACCGTTCGGACTACCACACAAGCACACCCGACGAACGGGGAATCACCAGGTGTGCGCGCCGCGGAGTCGCGGATCAGGCGGCGGTGAGTCGATCGGTGCCTGGTGGCAGCCAGGTACAGCGGCCGGGCCTGTCCGGGTTCGCGATGGTTTTCCAACTGGACGGACTATCGCCGACGAAGCCGTGGTGGACATGACATCCGAGTGCACCGTTGGCGATGGTCGTCGGCCCACCTTTGGACCATTCGAGCACGTGGTGGAACTGGCTTCGCCTCGCCGGGACCGTGCAACCCGGGAAGGTGCACCCTCCGTGGGCGGCGTAGAGGACCAACCTCTGGATGGCCGATGCCAGCCTGCGCCCGGGGTGGGCGTCCACGTCGATGCGATGCAGCTCCTCGCGGCCGTCACGCAGCACGGAGACGAACCACGGCATGCCGCCGGCCATCGAGACGGCCTGGCGCACGCTGAGCTGGGTGCCGGAGTCGGTGCGGACGAGCGCGTGGGGATCCTCGAGTTGCTCGGGCGTCAGCCGGATCACAATCGTCGCGATGCCCTTGGGCCGGGCCGGGTCGACGGTCGAGCCCAGGGCCCACTGATGCACAAGCGCGTCGTGGGCACGCTGCTCGGGAGCCCGTTCGTCCGAGCCCGGCTCGCAGCCCACCGCCCCGCCGGGCCCGCCGAAGTCGCACAGCGCCCGCTCCACCAGGGCCCGGCCCCGCGGGGTGAGGGTCATGGTCAGCATGCTGGTGCCGTCCGACCGCACCGCACCCAGCCGCGCCGAGCGCTGACGCTCCTGGTGCTTCTCGCGGTCCTTTCCGCGATCGGGGCACAGCTCCGCGAGCCGGCGGGCGGCCTCGGCCCGTAGATCAGCAGGCGCAGCGGTGCGCGCGAAGTGCGTGAGCTCCTCGGCGAACCTGGTCTTGGCCGCGCCGCCCATCTTCCCGGGCAGCCCGGCGACCGCCTTGGCGATGATCCGTTCGTGCTCGCACGAGATCACTCCACGCGCGGCCGCCCGTCCGGCCGGCGTGGCCTGCCGACCTCCGGCCTCGATCCGGCCGTGCACCGTCCCCCGAGCGAGCCCCAGCTTCGCGGCGAGCAGCGCGGCCATTCCGCCCGGGCTGCGCCCCTTCTGCTGGTGCAACCCGGCCAACTCGGCCGTGGCCCGCGACCCCGCCGACTCGAGCCGCCTGGCCACGATCTCGGTCCGCGTCACCGCATCCGCCAACTGGTCGGCGTCGTAGCCCGCCCAGTCCACGGCACACAGCGTCTCGATGGAGGCCTCCAGGAACGCGAGTACGTCGTCCAACGGGGCCATGACGGCGCCCGGCCCGCTGGTGTCCCGCACTCCCTGTGTCATGCCCCACAACCTAGAACACACGTACGACACGACCTCATCGCCAGCGCGATCAGTGCAGGTCAGATGATGAAGTCGTTGTCGTCGTCGCCCCGGTCTTCACGCCCGACTACGCCCAGCTCCTCCCGCCGGCGCCGCACGTCCACGAACATCGCCGAGGCCCGCTCCGTCACCAGATTCCGTTCCACCTCCGCGAACCGCGGCATCCGCGCGTCGACCGCCGCGAGGTCCCGCCGCCCCAGGTCTCGCATCATCTGCTGGTAGAGCATCTCGAACTCGGCGAAATCGCTGACCCGCTCGGTCGCGAGCCGGCCGATGTGCGCATGCTCGCGCCCCTGGTCGCCGGCCGTCTTCACGATGCAGCGGACGGCGCTCAGCGCGATGCGGGCGTCCGCGGCGTCCGGCTCATCGTGATCGGTCGGCGGCCCGAGCGCGGTGGACAGCGCCTCGACGCAGTCGGCGATGGCCGTCAGGTCCTCCAGGAACGAGTCCAGCACGTCCCGGCCCGCCAGGAGCGCCGGTGCGTACAGCGCCGCTCTACGCCGGTCGGTGGCCCTACTGATCCTCTGGGCGATGGCCAGGACGTCCCGCCCGACGTCCTCGATCACCTCCTCGACCTGCTGCGCCTCAGCGAGAAGCTCGCGCGCCAGCCCCGGCGCCTCGCCCGGCCCGGGATGGCCGTAGGTCGTGTGCAGGTTGTGCCCGGGGGAGGTACGGCCGAGGCCATCAAGCCGATCGGGTCGATCGGGTCGATCGGAGCGATCGGAGCGATCGGCTCGATCAAAGCGATCTGGGCTATCGGGGCGATCCGGCTCGCCGGGATCAGGTTGGTCCGGTGACGTCATGGAGTACCCCCTTCGACAGCCGTCGCCGCAGGTGGCACGACGGGGCCGGCGACACAGCGCCGACAGCGGTGCGGGCGACGAGGTGTCGACGCCCAGCATGACATGCCGGAACCGCCTGAGGTCACAGCGATCCGAACGCCCACAACCTACGCCGCGGGTACGACACCACCTCGCCGCCGCGGGGAGAACCGCAGTTCAGTGCGAGTGTGCGCGAAGCCGGCACCTAGTCGACGACGACCACGCCCACCCCGAAGTCGCCCGCGGGGTCGGTCCAGACACTCGGGCGACCGAAACCGTGCCCGGAGAGTTCCTCGACCAGACCGTTCGCCCCGAACTTCCGCGCGATCTCGGTACGGATGCCCTCCCCGACCGCCAGTGTCCGCGCGAGCCCGAGACCGGGGAACTCGATCCGCACGTCGCGGACGGCCCGCAGCCACATCTCGATCCGACTCTCGCGCTCGTTCCACACGGCCTCGTGGCGGAAGTCGCGGGGATCGAGCCCCTCGCAGGGCACGGTCGCGGCGATCACGTCGAGCATGTTGAGGTTGAACTCGGCGGTGAGGCCGTCGGCGTCGTCATACGCGTCGACCAATCTCTCCGGCTTCTTGACCAGGTCGAAGCCCACCGCAAACCGATCGCCCGGATCCATGACGCCGCGCAGCATGGCGAAGAACTCGGCGCGCTCGGCCTCGGTGAAGTTGCCGACGGTCCCGCCGAGGAACAGCACCAGCCTCCCACCCGGCTCCCCCGGCAACGGCCCGTCGAGCGCGAGGAAGTCCCCGACCACCGGCTCGACCCTCAGACCCGGGTAGTCGGCGGCGAGCGACCGCGCCGAGTCCTCGAGCATCTCGGTGCTGATGTCCACGGGCACGTACGTCGCGCCGCCCTCCCGGCCGGCCAGCACGTCCAGCAGCACGCGCGTCTTCTCGCACGTACCGGCCCCCAGCTCGACGAGGGTGGTGGTGTCGCTGACGATCTCGGCCGCCCGCTCGCGCAGGATCTCCGCCTCCGCCCGCGTGGGGTAGTACTCCTCCAGCCGGGTGATCCGATCGAAGAGCACGCTGCCCTTCTCGTCATAGAACCAGCGCGGCGGCACGGTCGGCGGATCGTCGAAGAACCCCGCGAGCAGATCAGCCTCCAGGGCCGCGGTGTCCGCGGGGTCGGCGACGGGCTTCGTCGTCGTCATCCTCCCGGCCTCACGCGCCCGCGTCACCGCGCGAGCCTCAGGCCGGCCGCAGCCCAGCGCGACGCGGCGGGGAAGAAGTTGCGGTAGGTGTGGCGCGTGTGGCCGGCCGGGGTCAGCGCGCTCCCGCCGCGCAGGACGTGCTGGTCGGACATGAACTTGCCGTTGTACTCGCCGGCCGCGCCCTCCTCGGTGACGAACCCCGGATACGGCAGGTAGGCGCTGGACGTCCACTCCCACACGCCGCCGATCGTGCGCTCGGTCACGGGTCGCGGGTGGCAGCGCGCCGGGTCGAGCTCGTCGCGCACCTCCCAGCCGACGGTAGCGGTCTCCCATTCGAACTCGGTGGGCAGCCGCGCCCCGGCCCAGCGCGCGTAGGCGTCGGCCTCGTAGAACGACACGTGCACCACCGGCTCGGCGTCGACGACCGGCCGCCGTCCACTGAGGGTGAAGGTGGTCCACTCGGTGTCGACCTGGCCGGCGGCCCCGGGCGGCCGGTCCAAACCGTCCTCGGCCTCGCGCCGCCAGTAGCCGGGCGCGTCCCAGCCCTCGGCCTGCACGGTGGCCCAGCCGTCGGAGAGCCACAGTTCGGGGCGGGAGTACCCGCCGTCGGCCATGAACTGCTTCCACTCGCCGACGGTGACCTGCCTGGTGGCGACCTCGCCGCCGGGGATCCACACCCGGTGACGGGGCCGTTCGTTGTCGTAGGAGAAGCCGCCGGCAGCGGCGGCGCTGGCGGGATGGGTGCCGCCGTGAGGATGGGTGTCGACGCGGGTGGTGCCGTCGCCCTCGGCACCGATCTGGGCGACGCCCTCGACGACGACGAGCCAGTCCGTCTCCCCCGGCGTCGCGGTTGCGGGGTCGACGTCCCGGGCCACATAAACGGGATCGGCCGGGTTGTGGGAGAACAGGTGCTTGATGTCCATGAGCAACAGCTCCTGGTGCTGCTGCTCGTGGTGGCACCCCAGTTCGAGCAGTTCGAGCCCGCGCTCGTCGATACGACCGGCCTCGAGGGCGTCCACGACGGCTTCGTCGATGCGCGCCCGGAAGTCGCCGATCTCGGCCACCGACGGGCGGGTGATGAGCCCACGCTCGGGCCGGGGCTGCCGCGGGCCGACGGCCTCGTAGTACGAGTTGAACAGGAACCGGAAGATCGGTTCGGGCGACTCGTAGCCGGGCACGCGGCCGAGTACGAACTCCTCGAAGAACCAGGTGGTGTGGGCGCGGTGCCAGGCGGCGGGGCTGGCCGCGGTCATGGACTGCGGCACCTGGTCTTCCGCGCTCAGCCGCGAGGCGAGCAGGTCGGTCAGGCCTCGGACCTGCAGGAATCTGTCGGCGGCGCTCTGCGTGCGCGGCGCGGTGGTCACTGATCCGACGGTCATGTGCTCCCCTGTGCGTTGTGGACGGCGGGCGGGCCCGTGCGTTGGGGCCACCGTAACCACACCGCGGCGGGTGTCACACCGCTAACGGGTCCACCCCGGCAGAGCATCAGATTCGCCGGGAGTCCCGTAGGCACAGCATTGCTCTTGGCCACCCCGCTAGTCGCTATAGCCCCGCGGGAACGCGACGGGCCGGCCCGCGTGGAGGTTGCGCCGTTCGTGTTCGAGGAGTTGCAACCGGTGCTCGGGGCAGGCGCCGAGCCCGCCGTCGGCGCGGATGACGCGGTGCACGGGGATGAGGAACTGCGCGGGCACAAGGCTGCACAACCGCCCGACGCGACGCGCATTCCGCGGGCGCCCGGCGTCCACGCTGATCTGCCCATACGTGCTGGTTTCGCCGTACGGGATGTGCTGGATCTCCCGGTACACCTCGCGGGAGAACTCGTCGTGAACCCCGGCGGCCTCGAGGTCCAGCGGGACATCGATATCGCGCCGGGTCCCGGCGAGGTAGCCGTCGAGGTGCTCGGCCAGGCGGGCGAGATGGTCCGCCGCCGGGTCGGTGGAGGGTCGGCCGGCGTTGTCGTCGTCGTCCCCCACCACCACGTCCGACCCGACGCGGTCGATCCGCGCGATGCCCCGCGCGGTGGCCTCCACCACGAGGCGCCCGGCGAGGGTGTCGAGGACGCGCACCAGCGCGGCGCTCATGCCCGTCGCCTCTTCAGACGACGCTGGGCCGGTCGGGGTTGGTGACGTCGGCGTCCGCGGTGTCGAGTTTCTCGAACAGGGCGTCGGCACCCTCCTTCACGATCGCGAACATCTCGGCGGTGGTGATGGGCACGGCCTGTAGCCGGGTGAGGAGCGGCCCGGTGCCGTCGGCGCCGCCGGACTCGTCCACCACCTCGAGGTCGGGCCACAGGAACGGCGGGGACAGGACGAGGTGCTCGCAGCGTCGCCCGGAGTCGACGAGACCCACGGCATTGGGGATCACCGCGCCGGGGGCGACGTGGATGGAGCCGGTGGCCACGGCGAGCGCGCAGGCGTCGAGCACGTCGGCCATGGCGCGGTGCTCGGTGCGACCGACGGTGACGAACTCACTGCGGATCTGTCGCCCCTCGGGCGTGGTGACGTTGGTGGGGAGCTCGCGCGCGCCGATGGTGGCGTAGGTGGAGAAGCCTGGGGCGGGCATGTCGTCGACGACGACGATGTCGCAGTGCCACTCGGTGGTGTGCCCCTCCTCATCCGGCTCGGTCTCGTGCGGATAGCGCAGGACGCGGACGGAGGCCTTGCCGCCGAGGATGCCCTCGAGACCGGCGAGGTCGGCCGACACCGGGCCGGGTAGTTCGTTCTCTTCGCTCATGCCAGGTTCCTCAATCGCGGTTCGAGATCGGTCTTGAACAGGTCCAGGAAGCGTTTCTGGTCGTGGCCGGGAGCGTGGAAGACCAGGTGGTTCAGACCGGCGTCGACGTACTGCTTGACCTGCTCGGCCGCGTCGTCCGGGTCAGAGGCCACGATCCAGCGCTTGGCGACCTGCTCGATGGGCAACTCGTCGGCCAGGCGCTCCATCTCGCGCGGCGAGTCCACCGAGTGCTTCTGCTCCGGGGTCAGCGACAGCGGCGCCCAGAACCGGCAGTTCTCCAACGCCGCGGCCGGGTCGGGGTCGTAGGAGATCTTGATCTCGATCATCCGATCAATCGCCGCCGAATCGCGCTCATTGATCGCGGCGCCCTCTTCCACGGCCGGCAGCAACTTGTCGGTGTACAGCTCCATCCCCTTGCCGGAGGTGCAGATGAACCCGTCCCCCACGCGGCCGGCGTACTTGGCCACCACCGGACCACCCGCCGCGACGTACACCGGCACACCACCCTCCGGTACGTCGTAGAGGAAGGCGTCCTTGGTCGAGTAGAAGTCACCCTCGAAGCTGGTGGTCTCCCCCGTCCACAACTCACGCATGAGCCGGACCGACTCACGCAGCCGTGCGAAACGCTCCTTGAACGCCGGCCACTCACCCTGGTGACCGGTGGCGATCTCATTGAGCGCCTCACCCGTTCCCACACCGAGGAAGACCCGGCCCGGGTACAGGCACGCCATGGTCGCGAACGCCTGCGCCAGCACCGCCGGGTTGTAGCGAAACGTCGGCGTGAGCACCGACGTGCCCAACTGAAGCCGCTCGGTGCGCTCACCGACCGCGGTCAACCACGACAACGAAAACGGCGCATGACCACCATCGTGACGCCACGGCTGGAAATGATCCGACACCGTCGCCGAATCCATCCCCGCCTGCTCAGCCAGAACCGCGAACTCCACCAGATCGCGCGGACCGAACTGCTCAGCGGAGGCCTTGTAACCGAGCTTCAGGGGCGGGGTGGTGGGCATCGATGGCTCCTTCGGGGGTATGCGTGAGCGGCGTTGCCGCCGGCTCGCGCGGGCACGGTGGCGAGTATGCCAGCGGCGTCCGACACCGCGGGAGATCTTGGAGTGGCCTCCCCTCACGTGCGGTGAGCATGGCGGACATGTGTCGAACCTGAGAGGTGGACAGCGCAATATGTACTCCGCGCCGACCGTGAGCGACTCTCCTGCACCGAGAAGCACAGACAGGCAGCACGTTCGAGTTGATGAACTATTTCCCATCATAGAAGTTTTCTGTCATCATTCTCGTGGGTCACACCCTCACGGCCCACCGTCGATCAGCTCGGCTGCGCAGTGGCCGGTACAACTTCCCTCCCCCCTCGGGATCGCCTCAGCGGTCCCCCTCGGAAAGGCAGCGCCCTATGGACGCCTCCACTCCCATGCCTGCGGACCTACAGCGGCAGCAGGACCGTAAGCGCAAGCGCAAGGCCATCCTCGCCGGCGGCGTGGTCCTGGGCCTCGGCGCCGCGGTGACCCTGGCCGCGTGGTCTGATGATGTGTTTGCTCAGGGAACGTTCGGAACGGGCGGCAACTTCGCCCTCCAGGGCGCCACCGATACCCTCGACACCGCTATAGACAGCAAGAACTGGGCACCCTACGGCACCGCCGCCGGCGCCGCCGTGCTCTCATTTGCCGCCAACATGGCCCCGGGCGAAACGATCTACGCCCCGTTCTCCATCCGGACCACGAGTGAGACAACGCTCAACGGAACTTTGACCAGCGTGTCCGCATTCACCGACACGGGCCTTCTCGCCCCGTACCTGAGTTACACGATCGATCAGGACGCCACCACATGCACCTCGGACGGGACCGGAAACGACGGTACTCGCTGGGCGACCGGCACCAGTGTCTCGACGGCAGAGGCCGACGCCGTCCTGGCCGGCTCCGCGCCGACCGTGAGCGCTGCCGCCGCAGACGAAGTCAAATTGTGCATTGCGGTGTCCTTAGAGGATTCGCAGGCGTCGCGTGACGTAATCAACAACAACACTTCGACCGACGTCGACACCGTCATTACGTGGGACTTCCTCGGCGAGCAGAACTAAATATAGCGGGCCACCAGCGGGGACCGAATCTGAGTTCCCCGCTGGCGGAGAGACCGCCACGTTTGATTTCCTGCGCCGCTTGTTTAACCTGCTAGCTGGAGTACTCGATGACCCACCGCGTTCCCTCCGATCCCCGGGGGCAGCGCCGCACGCGCAAGGCGCTGCTGGCTAGCGGTGCGCTACTCGGTCTGGGAACGGCCACAACCCTGGCCGCATGGACTGACGATGTGTGGGTTGCTGCCACGTTCACCGCTGCCAAGTTCAACATCCAGGCGGCCGTCGACTCCGCCGGCACCGCGTGGCGGGAGTACTCGGATTCGCCGGGCGCCACGCTGGGTTTCACCGTGGCCCCAGTCGGCATGATTCCCGGTGATACCGTGTTTGCCCCTGTCAACCTCAAACTCACCGACGGTGAGGCCGGTGCGCAGATCAGCCTCGAGACGCCGCCCGACGCACCGAGGGGCCCGAGTTCTGACACATCATTCTTCAATGCACTCGAGATGACGATCTACCAGGTCGCGCCTGCGTCCTGCAACCAGTCCGGCGTGCAATCGGCCACGGCGATCAGCGGGTTTGACCGTGTGCCCTTGCGGGCGGGCACGGGAGCGAACCTCGTGGCCCTGCCGGGGGTCGAGGATCCGAGGGGCATTTGCGTGGCCATCACCCTCCCGGGCCAAGTCGGCCCGGAGGTTAGGGGCGGCAGCACCGGTCCACTCGTGTGGACACTTCTGGGAGAGCCGCTGCCGTGAACACTGTCGCCACTCCTCGAGTGCCCGGTGCGCATCGCGCTCCCAACTCCAGCCTGCGCGCACGAATCGAGGACGGTCTACTCTCGATCCTCGCCGTACTCGGCGTAGTCTGTATTGCCGCCACCATCGCCGCGTTCGCCTTCAACATCAGCCTCATCATGTTCAAGACCGGGTCCATGTCCCCGGCCATCCCGGCAGGCTCACTGGCGATCGTGCGAGAGATCCCCGCATCCGACATCCGCGTGGGCGACATCACGACCATCGCTCGCGGTGAGGGGCAACTTCCCGTGACGCACCGGGTCATCTCCGCCACCCGGACCAGCGGGGGCACCTATTCGGTCGAGATGCAGGGCGATGCCAACGCCTCGCCCGATGCGCACCCGTACGAGGTGACCGTGGTGCGAAAGGTTCTGTGGTCTATGCCCGGCCTCGCTCCGGTGGTGGCAACGGTGAGCCGGCCGATCTATATGGCCGGCATCACCGTGGCGGCCGCCCTGCTCGTGGTCTGGGCTTTCTGGCCGCGCACGCCTCAGCCCCGCACTCTGAGGAAGAAATCATGACCCGGCGACGCGGCGCCACAAGGTCAGTGCTCGCCCTGCTGGGCGGGTTCACGGCGCTGGCAACTGCTTTCGCAACCGGCTGGCCGGTGCCACTAACGGAGGCCAGCTGGAACGACACAATGCACGTCAATGCATCTCTGCACGCCAGTGAGCACGCAGGCGTGAATTATGCGCGGGCCGTGTCGTCCAACGGCACCCTTGACCGTCCTTCGGGGCTCGAGCCCGACATTCCAGGACTCCAGCTCAACGTCAACAACATCGCAGGACACCGGCGCCTGTCTCCGGGCCCTGAAACCTACGCAACGCTTGGCCTGCTTGGTGTGATTTCGTTCGACGCGACCTCACAATCCTGTGCTCGCGTCGGGGAGGTGATCTGCGACTCCCCAGACTCAATAGGGTCCCCTCCCACTCCGGCGTATGCGGAGGCTCAATTCAACTCGATGAGCATCGCAGCACTGAGCCTTCTCGGGCTCGACGTCGGCCCCCTTGCCGTCTACGACGCGAACGACCCCATAGTGGCCCGAGCTTCCTGCACGCCCGGACAGCCGGGCACAGCCGACGTGACATTCGGTGGACCGATCCAACTCACCACCGGGTCCTTGCTGCCGCCTTACCGCAAGATCGTGCCCATCCCCGCTAGGAACGCACGGTCAACCGCAAGCGTCACCAGACTCGCCAAGTACGAGGCCACCGTGTACAACACCCAGCGCGCCGAGAACGGCTATTCGCGTGCCGAAGTCCGTCTGGAACTCACGGCCCGGACATTGCTCACCGATACGACGATCTGGGAACTTAACATCATTCTCGCCCGCGCCGAGTGTGGACTTTCCCAGGGGCTCGGCGGAGGAGTCGTCCCCGCCCCCGCCGGCCTCCGAAGCACCATGAACTTCGTCATGGACAAGGCGCTCGCGACCGAGGCCCAGGAAGCCGAGACCGGCACCCTTCATGATGCCGCTGCGCAGGCGAACGCTCCCGATCCGGACGGGTCCGCGACCCCTACGCCGCCCACGGGACCACCGAACGACGCAGAAACAACTGCCCCGCAGACGAGCACCGGCACGACCACCCCTACCGGAAATGGCGCCACCCGGTCGAGCGCCTCCCGTATCACTCGGAACACCGCCACCGTCACCTCCGCGCCATCCTCGCCCGCGAAACCGCGCACGAACACCTCTTCCCGGTCCCCTTCAAGACCGGGCGGCACCACGTCTCAGCCCACCCCGTCGGATACCGCACCCACGCGGTCCTCGACCGGCCGGACCACGGCGGCCCGGCCCACTACGACCGCCCCTGGGGTTACGATCCCCGACGATCCCAGCACCCTGTCGCCCACTGCCCGACTCGAAGACGTCGAGACGATCACGGTGAGAGAAGAAAACCTCGTCGTCGTCATCGAAGGCGACACCATCCCCACCGACGCACGGCAGGGAGCCACCGCGCTCGAGATCTGGCTCAGCGGCGGCGACCCCGGCACCACCTGGAAGACCTTCGCATCCGACGACCCGGACGAGGACGGCTGGCGTTGGGCCGCCATCAACCAGAAGACCGGAACAGTTGTCTATATCCGCTGACCCGGCCAAGCGATCCACACGACACGCCGCGCCGCCCCGTGAGATGCCCCACTCGCCGGGGTGATATGTAACAAAATGAGCACGGAGCGCAATACCCTAAGTGAATCGGACGCCACTGAGGCCGGGGATCCCCTCCCCTGACCGGCGCCCAGCAACACCAGCACAACAGCACCACTGCACGCTTCGGAGGCACCATGCGTATCCGACACGCGGCCAGCACCCTGGTCGCCCTCGGCGCCGCCTCCGCCTGTGCGCTCGGCGCCTCGATGATCGCCCAGGACCACGAGGCCGAGCTGCGGGACTCCGAACTCCGCGCCTCCGCCTGGTCCGTCCAGGCCTCCACCGACTTCGGCACCACCTGGACCGCGCCCATCTCTTCCGCCGGCGGTCACTTCCCGGTTCGCGTCGACACCGCGGCGCTGCGCAACCGCTCGGCCTACCAGCCGCTCACCCTGCGCACGAGCGTCGACTCCAAGTCCGACGCGCTCGTCGAGATCGGCTCCGGCGCTCTGGTCGACGGCAATCCGGACACCGCCGCCCACGTCCGCATCCGCGCGGTGTCCTCGACCAGCGGCGCCTGCGCCGAGCCCACCTTCACCCCTGGTCGGCCCGGCGTGGTCTCCGGCCTCCTGGCCGGCGACCCGACCGAAGCCGTTCCCGTCGACGCCCCCACCGCGGACGTGCCGCTGGTGCTGCCGGCGGCCACCCGCACCACACCCGGCGCGCCGGTAACCGTGTGCCTCGAGTTGAGTCTGAACGCCGACGCGCCGGTGACCGACTCGTTGCTGACGCTGGCCTGGCCCATCGACATCACCCGCGGCGACGCCGACTCGTAGGACTCAGCGCAGGCCCGACGGGCCAGCAGCTCAGCCCAGCCCGCGCGCCAGGTCGTCGATCAGATCGCCCGCGTGCTCGAGGCCCACCGAGAGTCGGATCACGTTCTGGCCGATGCCCACCGCGGCGCGGGCCTCCGGCTCCATCGACGCATGGGTCGTGGTGGCCGGGTGCGTCACCAGCGTCTTGGCATCGCCCAGATTGTTGGAGATGTCGATCACGCGCAGAGCGTTGAGCAGGTCGAAGCAGCGCCGCTTGCCGCCGTCCTCGTCGTCGTCGTACTTCAGCCCGAACGTCACCACTGACCCGCCGCCCGACATCTGGGCCCTGGCCAGCTCGTGCTGGGGGTGCGACTCGAGCATCGAGTACGTCACGAAGTCCACCGCGTCATGTGCCTCGAGGAACCGCGCCACCTCCACCGCGTTGGCCGACATGCGCTCCACGCGCAGCCCCATGGTTTCCAGGCCCTTGAGCAGTACCCAGGCGTTGAAGGCGTTCATCCCGAACCCGGCATGGCGCATGAGGTGCTTGACCGGCCCGGACACGAACTCCTCGGTGCCCAGCACCGCACCGCCGAGCACGCGGCCCTGCCCGTCGATGTGCTTGGTGGTGGAGTAGACCACCACGTCGGCGCCCAGCTCGAGCGGCTTCTGGTGCAGGGCGGTGGCAAAGACGTTGTCCACCACGACCTTCGCGCCGGCCGCATGCGCGAGCTCGCACACCGCGCGCACGTCCACCAGCTCCTGCATCGGGTTGGAGGGGGTCTCGAAGAACACGGCGTCGGTCGGCTCGCTGAGGGCCTCGCGCCATTGGTCGAGGTCGGCACCGTCCACGAACACGGTCTCCACGCCCCAGCGCGGCAGGATGTCGTCGCAGATCACGAAACACGAGCCGAACAGCGCCCGCGACGCCACCAGGCGCGAACCCTTACCGCACAGCGCGGCCAGCGCCACGAACACCGCGGACATGCCCGACGACGTCGCGAAGCAGTCCTCGGCGCCCTCGATCTGGCGCAGCCGCTCCTCGAACATGGCGACGGTCGGGTTACCGTAGCGCGAATACACGAACCGTTCAGTCGTACCGTTGAACGACGCCTCCGCGGCCTCGGCCGAGTCGTAGACGTAGCCCGAGTTGAGGAACATCGGCTCCGTGGTCTCCTCGAAGCCGGTACGCATCTGACCGGCCCGCACGCCCAGGGTGTCGGGGTGGAGTCCGTCGGGGAGCTCGTTGTTCTTCATTCGCTGCTATCTCTCAGTGTTGTCGTAGTGGGTGATGTCGTCGTCGTAACTCTTGGGCCCGCGACGGTCGGTCAGGACTGGCGCCAGGCCAGGCCCGCGACCTTCCATCCGTTCACGGTCCCGCGGTGCCCCTGTGCGTCCGGGCCGCCCTCGAAGCCCTCGGCCACGTTGTAGGCGCTGGTGTATCCGGCGGCGGTTGCCACGGCCGCGGCGGCGGCCGACCGGCCCCCGCTGCGGCACAGGAACAGCACCGGCGCCTCGGGCGACAAACCGGCCTCGGCCAGTTGCTCGACGAACCGCGCATTGGGCTGCCCGGCGGAGGTCATCCACTCGATCCCCACCGCGCGCTTGCCCAGCTCGGACAGGTCGGCGGCGCCCACCCACTGCCATTCGGCACTGGTGCGGACGTCGACGAGCGTGGCGTCCGGATCCGAGGCGAGCAGCTCCCAGGCCTGGCTGGGGGCGAGATCTCCGGCGTAGTCGCTCATAGGAGGCCATTATGCTCCTCCGACCATGGACCGCTCGGGGCGAGGTCTCCGTGGCCACCGCGCCGGGGCCGCTGCCTCCAACGGCTCCCTATCCGACACCTGTCAGATCGCAGGATCCGCATCCAGCCGGACGCCCGACCTGACCGCCTGATGCGTGAGAGCATCGGACTATGACGTGGCCCTCATCTTCTCCTCTCCGTATCGCCGTGGTCGGTTCCGGACCGGCCGGGGTGTTCGCCTGCGACGCCCTGCTGACCTGGGCGGATAAGCACGATCGCGAGATCGTCGTGGACCTGTTCGACTCGCTGCCCGTGCCGTTCGGGCTGCTGCGCCACGGGGTCGCCCCCGACCACCCGAGGATCAAGGGAATCGCCAACAACCTCTGGAAGATCGGGCAGGATCCGCGCATCCGCTTCCTCGGCAATGTGCATTTCGGCACCGACATCACCGTCGAGGACCTACGCCGCCACCACCACGCCGCGATCTTCGCGACCGGCGCACTGGCGGATCGCACGATGGGGATCCCCGGCGAGGACCTGGCCGGCTCGTACGGTGCCGCCGAGTTCGTTACCTGGTACGACGGTCATCCCGACGCGCATCCGGAATGGGATCTGTCCGCCGAGCGCGCGGCCGTCGTGGGGGTGGGCAACGTGGCGCTAGACATCGCGCGGATGCTGGTGCGCACGCCGGAACAACTCGAGGCCACCGACATCCCCGAGCATGTCCGCACCGGCTTCGGCACCACCGCCGCACGCACCGTGTCGGTGATCGGCCGACGCGGCCCCGCCTGGGCCAAGTTCACCACCCTCGAGCTGCGGGAGATGGAGAAGGTGGAGGGGGTCGCCGTGGTGGTTGAACCGTCCGACCTTGATGACGACGACGAGGTGGCCCGCGAGCATCGGGAGTCCGATCGCCGGGCGGGTCAGATCTACGCCGTTCTGGAGAAGTGGGCCACCGCGCAGATCGAGGCCGGTCACGCCGACGCCGACGAGGCCGAAGCCGCCGCGGTAGCCCGCGGGCAGAAGGTCGTTCGATTCCGCTTCAACCGCTCCCCGGTGGAGATCCTCGGCGCCGACGGCCGGGTGACCGGTCTACGCCTGGAACGCACCGAGGCGGACGGGGCCGGCCTTCGGATGACCGGCGAGACCGAGGAGCTGCTCGTCGACGCGGTCTACAGTGCCGTCGGCTACCGGTCCGCAGCGCTCGAGGGAATCCCGTTCGACGACGCCACCGCCACCATCCCCAACGCCGCGGGGCGGGTGCTCGACGGACCCGGCGGGCAGCCGATCCCCGGACTGTTCACCGCCGGTTGGATCAAGCGCGGCCCCTCCGGGGTGATCGGCACCAACCGTTCCTGCGCCTCGGAATCGGTGACCGAGCTCCTCAGCGACCTCGACGCCGGGCTGTTGCCTGACCCCGAGTCGCCCGACCCGCAGGCCGTACGCGATCTGCTGGACTCGCGGTGCGTGAAGGTGGTCGACGGTATCGCCTGGGCGGCTATAGATGCCGGCGAGCGGGACCTGGGCGAGACCGCGGGCCGGGAACGCACCAAACTCTCCGGCCGGGACGAGATGCTCGAGGTGGGCTTCCGCTCGCACACCGACCGCTGACTCCGTGACTGGCGCACGATCCCCGCGCCACGGGCTTCGCACCGCTGGCATGGGGGGGCGGTGTGCGGACGGGGCGGCTACTCGGTGTCAGCGATGAGCCTGCCCAGTTCCTCCAGCGACACCGTCCCGCGATCGAAGTACGTCGAATGGGTGGTGCCCACCGACCGAGGCCCGGCCCCGGGCTCGGTGACGTCCACGGCGAACCCGCCGAAGTCCCCGCTTCCGGGCCGCTCGCCCAGCACCCCGGTGATCGACCACCACGGCACTGCATCCCACCTGCTCGCCACGCCCGCGACCTCCCGGTCGTGTGCCCGCCGTGATGCGCCGCCCTCGTCCACCCACTGCTGCTCGATCGATTCAACAGAAGCGCCAGGGCTACCGACGTGGATCATCAGGTCGGCCGCCAGCCCTCGCGGATCCGAGGCCGCCGCCCCGAGCGTCGCTGATCCGTAGCTGTATCCCACGGCCGTGTGCGGGGCGTCGTCGCCGTCCATCGCCTCGACCGCATCCAGACCAGCGGCATACGTACGCAGGTCCTCGTCGTGCGCTCGTGCGGATGCCAGGGATCGACCCGCCTCGGCGATGGTGTCCGGCGCGTGGTAGCCCTGCCACGCCACCGACACGCACGCCGTGGTCTCCGCGTCGACCGGCGCCGCATCGACGGGCTCTGCGTTCCGAGATTTCGGCGAGCGGACCTCGTCCGCCGCCTCACACATAGCTGCCGCGCGCTCGCCGGTTCGCCCGAGTGTCTCGAGCGATGATCCCGTGCCGGGCACCAGCGTCACCACCCGGTCCGCGACATCGGGATTCTCGCTCGCCACCACCGCCCGACCATCGGCGTGCAGGGTGAGCAGATGCCGACGAGGGTCGGCGTCGAGGTACTCGGACAGCGCAGCGAGCCCCGGCCCCGCGTCCGCGAGCCCGGCGTCTGCCCCGCCGCGGTCGAGGGCGTCGAGCAGCCGTCGCAAACGAGTCCGATTGAGGGCATCACGCGCGGCCGATGACAACCCCGCCAACGACCCCAACTCCGGGTTGTCGCGGGCCAGCCGCTCGCGGTCGGCGGGCCCGAGCGAGTGCCACAGGGCGGCGATCGCACGCGGGTCGTCGCCGGTCGTCCCGGAGAGGTCAAGGCATGGCCGGGCATCCGGGTCCGTGGCACCGGCCAGCACGTCCGCCGCCTCGCGAAGCCGCTGCACGAGGGCATGATCAGCGTCGACCACGGCCGTGTGATCGCCAGCGCCCGGACGGGCGAGCTCGTCGTCGTCCCAACTCATCACCGCCCGCGCCAACCCGGCACCTTCCACGCGCAGTACATCTGACAGGAAGAGACACGCGCCGGCGATCGTCCGCGACTCGGCGGCGGCATCGGCCACACTCGCCCGCGCGCGGCGCCCCGCGCGGCCGAACCACCCGCCGCGCTCGGGGCCCGCGCCCAGCCGGCCGGCGACCGCGTCCAGGTCCTCGGCCGCGTCCGACACCGCGCGCCCCACGGCGGCGGAGCGCGCCTCGGCGTGGTCGATGGCCGTGACCAGCGCCTCAGCCCGCGGCGCGGGAGACACGGCGCGCCACCTCCTCGTCCACTTCCGCCAGCAGCCCGGCCCCGCGGGTCATCGCCCCGGCGATCCGGTCGGTCTCTTCCGCGCTGTCTCGCGCCCTCCGCGCCAGCAGTGCCGCACACTCCGCCAGCGCGGGCCCGCAGATCAGGCCGCCCGGCACCGACGCAGCCATCCCGGACGCGGCCGCCGAGGCCTCCTCGAGTGCCCCGACCAGTTCCGCCGAGCGCGTCGCGCCGGCCTCCCCGGCCTCGCGGACCCGGTCCGCCTGGCCGAGGACCGCTGCCCGCTGGAACGCCAGCAACCCCGCGCCGCCGTGGTCCGGCCCCAGCCCACGGCCCGGTCGCGACTCCTCCCCTGGGTCCGCCGCTGAATCCTGCTCCGCCATCTGCCCCGCTCCCCTCCGGCCCGCACGCCCGGGCCGCTCAGGGCATCACGCTAGGTGCGGGCAGCGGCCGGACAGCGCTCCCGACGGGGTGCTGTGGATGGGGTGGACGACCATTCACAGGAGACACCGCGGGAGGTCGGCGCAACCGCGCAACAGGGCACGCACACGCGCCCGATCGGCTCGCCTAAAGCCGCTCAACGCCTGCTCAGAGCACATCCTGTTCGGCGTAGCGGCCACCGGCGTACATGCGGGCCAACACCGCGAACAGTCCTACGCCGAACACCGCGAGCGAGCCGTACAACACCCCGTTCGCCATGGAATCCGACTCCGCCCGGGCGGTCATCGTGATCCCCACGTCGATCGCCACCAGCAGAGCCAGCGTGAGAACCGTGATCAGCCACAGGTCCTCCCGCATCAACCGCTCGAACCTGCGTAGTCGTGGGCCGGATGTAATCCACCAGTCCCGATTGGGCGCGTTGATGGCCTGCGGCCAACGCAGCACCAGTCGGGCCAGCGACGGCAGCGGGATCACGCACAGCAAGGGGATCAACACCGAGAACGCGAGCGCACCGTTCTTGCTGGACCAGCCGTCTGCCCGGCCGGAGCCGTCGAAGTGGGTGGGGACCCGGTCGGGCAGGACCATGAACTGCCAGATCACCACCGCCAGCCAGACCGCCACCGTGACGATCGCCAGCACACGGATCCACGGTGCAGTGGGCTCACGCGGCAGGTCGCGGGCGTCGTCGATCGGCGAACTCGTCGTCGTCATATATCGGGCCCCTCGGGCACACTCGTCGCCACGATCAGTACCGCGCGCGGCACCTACTTCACCACCCGCACGTGCGACGCGGCCTTGCGGGCGCGCTCGAGGGCGGTCTCGATGTTCTCGGCGGTGGCCACAGCCACTCCCATGCGGCGGAACTCGCTGGTCGAGGGCTTGCCGAACAGGCGGAGGTCGGCTTCCGGCACAGCCATCGCCGCGGCCACACCCGTGAAGCCCACACCCTCGGCGTCCATCCCGCCGTAGATCACTGCGGACGCGCCCGGGCTGGACATGGTCGTGACGACCGGCAGGCCCAGCACTGCGCGGGCGTGCATCTCGAACTCGCTGAGCACCTGGCTGCGTAGCGTGACCAGACCGGTGTCGTGAGGTCGGGGGCTGACCTCGGAGAAGTACACGTCGACGCCCTTGACGAAGAGCTCGACACCGAACACGCCGACCCCGCCGAGCGCGCCCGTGATCCGCGCCGCGACCGAGCGCGCCGAGTCGTAGGCGTCCTGGGTCATGGCCTGCGGCTGCCACGACTCCACGTAGTCCCCACGCTCCTGGGTGTGGCCGATCGGCTCGCAGAAATCGGTGCGGATCCGACCGGTCTCCGAGTCCACGCTGCGTACGGTGAGCAGGGTGATCTCGTACTCGAAGTCGACGAACGACTCCACGATCACGCGCGCCCCCGCGACACGGGCGCCGGACTGCGCGTAGTTCCATGCCGCCTCGACGTCGTCGGGACCGTCGAGGGAGGACTGTCCCTTGCCCGACGACGACATCGTCGGCTTCACAAGGCACGGATACCCGGTCGTGTCGCAGGCCTCGCGTAGCTCCTCGAGCGACGAGGCGAAGGCGTACCGACTGGTGGGCAGGCCCAGCTCCTCGGCGGCGAGGCGGCGGATGCCTTCGCGATCCATGGTCAGCCTGACCGCCCGCGCGGTGGGCACGACTCGCGCCAGACCTTCGCGCTCGATCTCCTCGAGCGCTGTGGTGGCGATGGCCTCGATCTCGGGCAGGATCACCTGAGGCCGCTCCAGCTCCACCACCCGGCGAACCTCGTCGGCGTTCGTCATGTCGATGGTGTGCGAGCCGTGTGCGACCTGGTGGGCGGGCGCACCGTCATAGCGGTCCACGGCGATCACCTCCACGCCCAAGCGCTGGAGTGCGATCGCCACCTCCTTGCCCAACTCGCCGGAGCCGAGCAGCATCACGCGTGTGGCCTCCGGCGCACCGGGGGTGCCGAAGCGGTCCGTGACGGGCGGAGCCAGGGGATCATGCGCGCTGGTCATGGCACACAGGCTAGTAGATGACAGCAGACGACCCCGGCCGGTCCACCCGTCGTGTGACGGGGGCCTCCCGGGGTCGCTGCCTCGTCCGGTCAATGCACCACGGTGGCGCTCACCCGGAGAGGGTCACTCGGCGGGCGTGATCGGTGACTCCTCGTCACTGGGGGCCAGCGAGCCGAGCGCGCCTGCACCGAAACCGACACTGCCACCCGAGATCGAGCCGGCCGAGACCACGTCGAGCGAGCCGCCGGGGATCTTGTCGTTGATCTGGTCGGCGACGACCTGCTTGTCGATGCCGAAGTAGATGTTGGGACGTGTACTGAAATCCACAGCACCTCTCGTACAGACAATTCCTGCGGCAGCGGGGGTTTCCGGCACGGAGGTGCTCCACGACACCGACTTGCCCGGGGTCAGCGTGACGGCTTCGGCCGCAGGGTTATCTGGGTAGAAGTCAAACAAGAGGTCGAGGACCTCTTGTTCGATATCGTCCGGAACGGCCGGGTCATCGGCCCGCACGATCGGGCTTCCGTCCTCGTCACCGAGCAGGATTGACACGTCAGGCCCGGCTTCGATCGCAGTGATGACCTTGATGCCCTCGGATAGCTGCGTCTTGTCGAAGTCAACGTCGATGTCTCCGTCGACGATCGTGGAGTACGGCGTCACGAAGCCCACGCACCGGTCATTTTCCGTTCCCTCGTTGGTATAGGTGACCGTGACACCGCCGCCGCTGTTAGGCGTGACCGTGACTGGGCCATTGAGTGCCTCGGCAGCGATCGCCAGATCACCGATCGTGTCTCCGAGACCTAGACCGCTGCTGGACAGGGAACCTGATGAGCCGGATCCCGAACCCGAACCGGAATCGTCGGTGTCAGCGAGAGCGATCCCGCCTCCTGACGACCCGGCGAGAAGTGCTGCCGCGGCGACCGCGGTGAATGCACGTGCACGAAACTGCATAGGATTCCTAACAGGAAGGGCGCAGCGTCTCGCTCTCCGCGCCAAAAGGGTGTGGCGCCGAAGTGGCAACCGCCGAAAGTGTTACACATCACACCTTTTGGTTACACTCCCAAATTGAACATTCTTAGTTTTTTGTAATGTTACTGGTGAATGCACGCGCCGATAACTTAAGAACGTGCTTCGCAGTGAGAAGTCCCAGCGGGTGTCAACTCCCAAGCGAACCCAGCAGGTTCGTTCCCATCTCGAGACTGCCGTCCGACACCGACCCGGCTGTGACCGAGCCTCCCGGGAGGATCCCATTGACCTGGTCGACGACGCCCTGCGGATCGACCCCGATTCGCAGGACGATCGACGCGGAGCGCTCCTCAGTGTCCGTGACGGAATCGGGGATACAGAACACGGCGGCAATTGCGGGCGTCTCGGGAGAGGGCGCCGTCCACGTCGCGGTAGCTCCGCCATCCACGCCCAAGCCGCCCCTGCCCGAAACCAGCATCGAGATCGCTTCAGGGATCCCGTCGTACTCATTGACCTCATAGGCGACCGGGCCGCCGCCGAGACCGGCACTCAATCCCGAGACGCCACCCATCTCTTGGATCTCGCGAACCTTCGGGATCAGGTCTGCTGGCGGCTCATCCCCGGTGAGATCGAGGCCGACCTGGAGAACGGACCGGTACGGCATCGCGGCGCCCACGCACTTCTCGCCAGCTCCGGTGGCATTGGAATAGGCCACGGTCGGGCCACCATCAGAATTCTGAGTAACCTTCACGGGACCCTTGAGCGCCGCTGCCTCGAGCTCGAGCCCCGCGGCAACCTCGGACGAGCCTTGGGCCGCGGAACTGCCGGCCCCCGCGAGGATTGCGCCTGATGCGAGTGCCAAGACCGATGTGCCGACGAGAATTCTCTTGAATGAGGACATGGAGGGGTTCCTAACAAAGAGGGCGAACCACACCGGTCGCGGAGCGGCCCTTCAGGCGATCGGACCGCCGCCTGTGCACAGTGTCACACGGATTAACTCACCGGACCCGAACAAGTCAGCATCGCTACCAATAACTTCGCGTGCCTTCCCCGGCGTTTATCGTCACCCGTCCCTGGGGCCCCATCAGCACCGCCGCGGCGCCGGGTGACCTACGCGAACCGCCCGCGCTTCGGAGGCGATAGCGTGTGGGGAAAGCCACACGAAAGGGCACACCTGTGACCACTGCATCTACCGGCCCACTCGCCGGCATCCGTGTCGTCGAACTCAACGGCATCGGCCCCGGCCCGCACGCCTGCATGATGATGGCCGACCTGGGCGCCGACGTAGTGACCGTCATGCGTCCGGGCGAACTGGCCACCCAGGTCGACGGCTGGGCGCACATCACCCGTCGCGGCCGGACTGTTGTGGAGGCAAACCTCAAGAGCGACGAGGGCCTGGCGCAGGTGCGCGGCCTGATCGCCAAGGCAGACGTGCTGGTCGAAGGCTTCCGCCCCGGGGTCACCGAGCGCATGGGCCTGGGCCCCGACGAGTGCCTCGAACTCAACCCGCGGCTGGTGTACGCGCGCATGACCGGCTGGGGACAGTTCGGGCCGCTCGCCCACACGGCTGGTCACGACCTCAACTACATCTCGCTCACCGGCCACCTCAACGCGACCGCCCGCAAGGGCGAGCGCCCCGTGCCCCCACTGAACCTCGTGGGCGATTTCGGTGGCGGGTCGATGTTCCTCATCCAGGGCATCCTCGCGGCGATCATCGAGCGCTCGACCTCCGGAATCGGCCAGGTCATCGACGCCGCTATGACCGACGGCGCTTCGGTGCTGGGCCAGTTCCAGTGGGCCATGCGCGGCCGCGATCAGTGGTCGGACGTCGCCGGAACGAACATGCTCGACACGGGATACCCGTTCTACGACGTCTACACCTGCTCGGACGGCAAGTTCATGGCCGTCGGCGCGCTTGAGCCCCAGTTCTACGCCGAGTTCACCCGCATTCTCGGCATCGACGGCGACGAGGTCCCCGGCCAGTTCGACGTGGACCGCTGGGACGAGTTGCGAGAGATCATCGCCGGCACGTTCGCGGAGAAGACTCGCGACGAGTGGGCCGAGCAGTTCTACGGCACCGACGCCTGCACCACTCCGGTTCTGACCTACACGGAATCGCTGGACCACCCCCACAACGTGGCGCGCGAGACCTTCGTCGACGTCAACGGCGACATGGGCCCGGCGCCCGCGCCGCGATTCTCGCGCACCCCTGCCGCCCCGGTCCCGGCCGCGCCGCCGCGCGAGGTGACCGACATCGACCAGGTCTGGGTCTGATCATGAGCGAAGCGGGGGTCGGCTCGCAGGTTGACGGGATCATTCTGGCACTGGACCCACACTCGACCGAGCCACCGTTTCGCCAGCTCAAGGGGCAGATCGTCGAGGCCATCCGCCGTGGAACGCTGACCCCCGGGACCCGCATGCCGGCGATCCGCACCATGGCGACTGAGGTCGGGATCGCGGCAAGGACGGCAGCCAAGGTCTACAGCGAACTCGAAGAGGCGGGAATGTTGGAGGGCCGCGGCCGCTCGGGAACCTTCGTCACGGCTCCCGATCTGACGAGCGCAGTTCTGACCCGTGCCGCCGAGGAGTTCGCCGAACGGGCCGTCGGCTCTGGTTTCACGTTGAACGAGGCGATCACGGCGGTTCGTGTCGCCTATAGCCACGTCGACTGATCAGTCTCGCCTCCTTCGATTGGTCGCGATCCTGCAGGCATCGACCGACCAGAGAGGGTGCGAATCCCTCGCGGCAACCGGGCCCGATCGACTCGGCCGACTCGATCAACCGGCCCGACCGACTCGACCGGGCCGCCCCCCTTGTCCAGCAGCGAGCCGCGAGGCCGTGAAGTGCGGCATTCTCGGTAATGCCCCTGTCAACACACCCGATAGGACGTACATGAACAAGTCCCGCACCGGTTCCTTCGCCGCCGCTCTGGCGCTGACCGCCGCCACCGTGGCAGTCGCCCCCGCCCATGCCGCCCCCGCCGCCACCGTGGATTCGGCAATCGTTCACTACGACACGACCGGCGCCGAGTCCTCAGCGAGCGGGTCCCTGGAGAACGAGACTGTACAGGTGGGGCTGATCCTCATCGCCGGCATCGGCGTCTCGATCGCGTTGGCGGTCGGCGCGGGCATCGGTGGCGGCGCTATCGAACTACCGCCCATCCCCGGGCTCCCGGTCTAAGCGCCCCCCGCAGCGAGACCAGCGCCCCGCACCCTTCAGGAGAAGGGCGCGGGGCGCTCGTGAGCTCGCGCAGCGAACAGCCTCAGACCAGGATGTCGCGCCGCACCACGTTCTGGTCGCGGCCGGGCCCCACGCCGATGTACGACATGTGGCAGCCGGCCAGCTCCTCGAGCCGCAGCACGTAATCACGGGCCTCAGGCGGCAGATCCTCGAAGACGCGGGCTCCGGTGATGTCCTCTTCCCAGCCCGGCATGGTCTCGTAGATCGGCTCGGCGTGGTGGAAGTCGGTCTGCGACATGGGCATCTCGTCGTGCCGCACGCCGTCCACGTCGTAGGCCACGCAGATCGGGATCTCGCCAATGCCGGTGAGTACGTCCAGCTTCGTCAGGAAGTAGTCGGTGAAGCCGTTGACGCGCGCGGCGTACCGGGCGATCACGGCGTCGTACCAGCCACAGCGGCGGGTGCGGCCGGTGTTGACGCCCACCTCACCGCCGGTGACCTGCAGGTACTCGCCCCACTTGTCGAAGAGCTCGGTGGGGAACGGCCCGGCGCCCACGCGGGTGGTGTACGCCTTGACGATGCCCAGCGAGTGGGTGATCTTGGTGGGCCCGATGCCCGAACCCACGCAGGCGCCACCGGCGGTCGGGTTGGACGACGTCACGAACGGGTAGGTGCCGTGGTCCACGTCGAGCATGGTGGCCTGGCCACCCTCCATGAGCACGGACTCGCCGCGCTCGAGCGCCTGGTTGAGCATGAGCGTGGTGTCGGCGACCATCGGCCGCAGCCGGTCGGCGTAACCGAGGAAGTACTCGACCATCTCCTCGACCTCGACCGCGCGACGGTTGTAGATCTTGACCAGGATCTGGTTCTTGAGGTGCAGCGCGCCCTCGATCTTCTGCCGCAGGATCGACTCGTCGAACACGTCCTGGACGCGGATCCCCACGCGCGAGACCTTGTCGGCGTAGGTGGGGCCGATGCCGCGCCCGGTGGTGCCGATGGCCTTCTTGCCGAGGAACCGCTCGGTGACCTTGTCGAGCTGCTGGTGGTACGGCGCCACGAGGTGCGCGTCGGCGGAGATCCGCAGGCGGGAGGTGTCGGCGCCGCGCGCCTGCAGTCCCTCGATCTCCTCGAAGAGCGCCTCCAGGTTCACCACCACGCCGTTGCCGATCACCGGCACGGCGGTGGGCGAGAGGATGCCCGCGGGCAGGAGCTTGAGCTCGTACTTCTCACCGCCCACCACGACGGTGTGGCCGGCGTTGTTCCCGCCGTTGGGCTTGACCACGTAGTCCACGTGGCCGCCCAGGATGTCGGTGGCCTTACCCTTGCCCTCGTCGCCCCACTGGGCGCCGATCAGAACGATCGCTGGCATGGTTCGCATTCACCTCGAATGAGTCGTCGTCACGGTGCACCGGCGTCAGACACCTGACAGCGAATCCGCGCACACCAACGCCCCAGAATAGTCCGTACCGCCGTGAACACCCTAGTCGGCGACGCCCCGCAGCCTGCGGAATCGCACCGGCGTTCCCGGTAGAAGCTGCGAGATCGCGTCCGCGGACCGCGCGGTGAGCACACCGATGACGGGGTACCCGCCGGTCACCGGGTGGTCGGGGCCGAACACCACGGGCGCACCGTCGGCCGGTATCTGTACCGCGCCGCGCACCATGCCCTCGCTGGGGATCTCCGCGCGGGAGAGCCGCGGGACGGGGCGGGCGGGGTCGATGCGCACGCCCACCCGGTCGGCGTGCCCGCTGACGTGCCCGGTGCGAGCGAGCACGTCCCACGCCTCGTCGGGGAACAGGTCGTCGCGCGGCCCGGGGATCACGTCCAGCTCGACGCCCACGTCACCGCTGGTGGGGCCGACGCCGCCACCCACCGCGGGGTGCCAGCCCTCGGCCCACGGCCCCGCCACGAGGTCGCCCACGCCGAGCCGGTCCCCCGCGACGACGGGTGGCGGCCCCAGTGCGGCGAGGGTGTCGCGCGAGCGGCTGCCCAGCACGGGCGTCACGTCGATGCCGCCGCGCGCGGCCAGGTAGGCGCGAAGTCCGGCGTCGGGCCGCCCGATCTCCAGGGTCGCTCCGGCCTCGAGTCGGAGGACCTCGCCCGTGGCGGCGGTGCGGCGGGACCCGCCCGGGGAGACGACGACGACAACGCCCACCGCCCCCGTCACCGCCACCACCGCCGGGACATCGGTCAGTATGGTCAGCCCGCCGAGCAGCACCTCGAGGACGGCGGCCGCGGGGTCGGTGCCGACTGCCCGCAGCGCGGTGGCCGCGGCGGCGCGATCGGCGGCCCCCGAGGAGGTCACCCCGATGTCGGCGTGCCCGGGCCGGCCCAGGTCCTGCACAAGCGCCGACGGCCCGGCCCGGAGCACCAGCAGACTCATCTGGCCCCTCCGGCGCTGCCGATGTCGGCGCTGCCGGCGCTGCCGGCGCTGCCGGCGCCGTCTGCACCGATGTCACGGAACCGCACGAGCGTGCCGGGCGCGAGCAGTGCGGGCTGCGGACGATCGATGTCCCACAGTGGCGCGTCGGTGGTGCCGAGCAGTCGCCACCCGCCGGGTGAAGCGCCGGGGTAGACGGCGCAGAACCGGTCGGCCACGGCCACCGATCCCGCCGGCACCTTCGGCCGGGGCGAATCCAGCCGCGGGATCGTCGGCATCGGCCCGGGGCCCGGGTCAGCGCCGGTATCGAGTTCGCCGGCTCCGAGTTCTCGCGCGTCGACGAGGTAGAAGAAGCCCGGCGCGAACCCACCGAACGCGGCCTTCCACGTGATCGAGGTGTGCATCCGGACGAACGCCTCGACAGGGACGCCGGCCAGCTCGGCGACGTCGGCCAGGTCGGGGCCGTCGTAGCGGACATCCAGCGTCACCGTGCCCGCTGCAGCACCAGCCCCAGTGTCTGACCGAGCGACCGACCCAGCCTCAGCCCCGGGGTCGGAGCGCGCCGTGGGGCCGGCTGCGAGCAGGGCCTCCAGCGCCTGCCGCAGCCGCGGCAGATCGGCGGCACCGCGGGCGGTCACCAGCACCGAGCGAGCGGCCGCCACCACGTCCGCCGCCCCGAGACGCGCGGCCCCGATCTCCTCGGCCCACCCGACCGCAGCCGCGAGATCCGCGCACTCCAGCAACAGCGCCGCCTCTCCGCAGGGGCGGATCCTCGTCGTCGTCATGGCGGACCGGACCTACCCGGCCCCGGGCGGCTCCACGAACGGCGCCACCTCCACGCCGGCGGCCTCCAGGTCGCCCCGCACCCGGCGGGCCACGTCGAGCGCACCGGGGGTGTCGCCGTGCACGCACACCGACGCCGCGTCGATCACCACGTGCGCCCCGCCCGCGGCCGTGATCTCCTGGCCGCTCGCCATGGCCACCACGCGCGCGGCGACCTGGTCCGGGTCGCTCAGGACCGCGCCCGGCTCGCCGCGTGGCACCAATGTGCCGTCAGGCCGGTACCCGCGGTCGGCGAACGCCTCCGCCACCGCCCGCACCCCGGCGGCCGACGCGTGGTCGAGCACCACCGACCCCGGCAGTCCGAGCACCGGCAGCGGCTCCTCCCGGGCCAGCTCGGCGTAGCGCAGCACGGCGTCCACCACGCCGGCCGCCTGCTCCGCGTCGTGGACAATACGGTTGTAGAGGGCGCCGTGGGGCTTGAGGTAGCACACCCGCGTGCCGTGGCGGCGGGCGGCCATGTCGAGCTCCTCCAGCTGGAACTGCACCAGGCGGGCGACCTCCTCACGCGACAGGTCCTGCGCCACCCGCCCGAAGTTGGCCCCGTCCCGGTACGAGGGGTGCGCGCCCAGCGCGACGCCCCGCTGCGCGGCGGCCACGGCGGTGGCATTCATGGTGGGCCGGTTCCCGGCGTGGAATCCGCAGGCGACGTTGGCCGAGGTCACCACGTCGAGCAGCGCGGCATCGTCCGGGTCGGGGCCGGCGCCAGGTGCGAGCGACGCGGCCCAGCGCGGCGTCCCCCGGCGGGCCTCACCGAGGTCGCAGTTGAGGTCGATCCTGCGCATTCCTCCATCCTGCCCCACATGTCGACTCCGGTCCGGCGCTCCGGCCGTGGTTCGACCCCCTCGCGGGCCCCGCCCCGCCGGCGACAGCCCCTGGTTCGCCCCCGCGGCCCGGGACGGTCATGATGGAAGTCATGATCGTCATCCGCTGCGGCTCGACGCCGGTCCCGACGGTCCTGGGTGAGCACTCGCGCATCGAGGTGAGCGAAGTGCCCAACAAGGACGAGATCAACCGGGCGCTGGCAGAGGTCGGAACCCGGCGCCGCCTCCTGGTGTGTGGCACCGACGCCGGCCTGTCCGCGCTGCTCACGCGCCTCATGCGCACCGAGAATCTCGATGTGGAGATCGCCTACATCGCCGAGGACGCCACCCCGGCCACGCGCGCCTACGGACTGCCGACGGGCTCGGCGGCCGCGAAGCTGGGCGTGCAGGGCCGGGCGCACGAGGTGCCGTTGGTGCGCGACGAGACCGGGGCGGTGCTGGTGGGCGAGGCCACCGTGACCGGTACCGGCGACGACGTGCTGGTGGGCGAGGCCTACGCCGACGACGACAGGGTCTTCACCGGCAAGGTCGACGCCCTCACGGTCCGCGTCTCCCGCGACATGCCGGGAGTTCGCGCCACCGCGGACCGGCCGCGCAGGTTCCGGCGTCGGCAGTGGTTCCAGGCGCGCGCCGTCCAGGTGGGCACGCCCGGCGCACTGATCACCCGCGACGGCATCACCGCGCGGCGGCCGGTCAAGAGGACGACCTTCTACCGTCATATCGAGCCATTGAGGCTCGTGTTGCCTTGAACGGGGGCAGCACCGACGTCGGCCGGTCCGGCGAATCGGGCCACTCCTCGAGCAACTCCGGCTCCACCGACGGGGTCCGCACGGTCGGCGGCAGGGTGGCCACGGCCGAGATCTTGCTCAACCCCGCCACCTGCATCATGTCCACCAGGACCGAGCGGACCTGTGCCAGCATCACGGTCTCTGTCAGGCCCGGGTCGAACAGCAGCTCACGCTTGGCGCGCGAGGCCACGGCCCGCAGCTCGCGGTGGACCTGCGCGTCCTTGGGCGCGTCAGGGTCGTTCGCCACCCGCCGCGCCAGCAGCTCCACCGCGTCGGAGAGCGACCTGAGCAGCGCGACCAGCGCGGGCGGCACGTCCACCTGGTCGTCCACGGCGACGATCGCCCGTCGCGCGAGCACACGGATGTTGCGGATGCCGTTGTCCAGCGGGTTGAGGACCGCCGCGAGCGTGACCTCCTCGGGCCTGCGCCGCCGGTAGAACGGCGAGATCTTCACGAGCTCGCGCGCCCCGGCGAGCTGCTCCTCGATCGCGTCGATCGCCGGCTGGGTGTCGCGCGCGTCCTGCAGCGCGCGTCGGATCCGGTCCGAATCGCGGGTCTCCAACCCGTCCGCCACCTCCCCGAGTACCGAGGACGCCACGCCCAGCAGCGATGCAGCCTCGCGGCGGACCCGCTTGAGGGGGTGGACCGGCATCAACGCCATGAGGAGCAGCGCCACGGCGCCGCCGACGGACGCATCGACCATCCGATCGTAACCGCCGGTACTGCCCGGCGGCAGAAGCGTGGCCACGAGGATCGCCGACGACGCCGCCTGGGTCCCCACCAGGGCGCCCCGGTCGAGGAACACCGCCGCCGACATCGCCAGCACCACCACGACCGTGATCTGCCACGGCCCCGAGCCGATGTGCGCGATGAGCAGGTCGCCCAGACCGACGCCCACCACTACTCCGATCACGAGTTCGATGCCGCGGCGCACCCGCCGGCCCATGCCGATGCCCAGCGCGATGGCCGCGGCGATGGGCGCGAAGAACGGTCGCGGGTGGTGCAGGAGGTCGTTGGCGATGAACCAGGCCAGGCCAGCGGCGATACCGCACTGCAGGATCGGCAGGAATGCGTACGCCAGACGCCGGCTCCGCGTCCTCAGCGGAACCGGCAGCGCGGCGTAGACGCCCAGCGCGCGGGCGTCGAGTCGGTCACGCCAGGCCGAGAGGCGCGGCGGCGTGCGGGTCTGACTCATTGATCAGGTCCAGACAACGGATGTACTCGTCCTCCTCGCCGATGGTCTGCGCGGCACGGGCCAGTGCGGCGACGGCGCGCAGAAAGCCCCGGTTGGGCTCATGGTCATACGGCACCGGGCCGAAGCCCTTCCAGCCGTGGCGGCGCAGCTGGTCGAGGCCGCGATGGTAGCCGGTGCGGGCGAACGCGTACGCCGACACCGCGTCATCGGCGTCCAGCGCGCGCTCGGCCAGCTCCGCCCATGCGACCGACGCCGACGGGTGCGAGGCCGCCACCGTGCGGGGTTCCTCGCCCGCGGCGAGGGCGTCCTCCGCCTCCGGGTCGCCGGTCAGACGGGTGGGCGGGGGGCCGAGAAGGTCTCCGAACTGGGTCATGCGTTCCATTGTCCATGATTCCGCCGAGCGACTGGCCGCGTGCGTGCAGGGACCACCCGCCCCAGACCACATCGCTGCTGGTTGAGACGTCACATACGCAGGAGAAGGCTGAAGCGAACGCTTGTGAAGTGCAGTTTTGCTATCATGAAGGACATGCGGCGTTCCGAAAGGGCGCCGCGCGCTCGTTGCTGGCGCCCCTCCCGGGTCGCCGCTCCTGAGCGGGATCGTGGTGTCGGTGTCGAGGCCTCGGAGCGCGGATCATATGAGTCGATCGCGCCGGGTATTGCCTCCGCCGGGGCCAGTCGGAGAAACGGACAGGCCGCACGTGGGCCGGAAGGAAATCTGTGTCAAGACAGCGTATTGCGATTATCGGAGCCGGACCGAGCGGGATCGCCGCACTGCGGGCATTCGAGTCCGCCCAGCGCGCCGGGGCGAAGATCCCCGAGATCGTCGCCTACGAGAAGCAGGACGACTGGGGCGGGCAGTGGAACTACGACTGGCGTTCCGGCACGGACCGCTACGGCGAGCCGGTGCACTCCTCGATGTACCGCAACCTGTGGTCCAACGGCCCCAAGGAGGCCCTGGAGTTCGCCGAGTACACCTTCGACCAACACTTCGGCCGGCCCATTTCCTCGTACCCGCCGCGCGAGGTGCTGTGGGACTACATCGACGGCCGCGTCCGCAGGTCCAAGGTCAAGAACAAGGTGCAGTTCTCGACCGCGGTCCGTTGGGTGGACTACGACCGCGACCAGGACACCTTCACCGTGACGGTGGAGAACCTGCGCTCGGGCAAGACCACCAGCTCCGAGTTCGACCGGGTGATCGTGGCCAGCGGCCACTTCAGCTTCCCGAACGTCCCCGACTTCGAGGGGATCGAGACCTTCCCCGGCTCGGTGCGGCACGCCCACGACTTCCGTGGCGCGGAGGCCCTCGACGGCAAGCGCGTTCTGCTGATCGGCGCCTCGTACTCGGCCGAGGACATCGGCGTGCAGGCACACAAGATGGGCGCCGCCTCCGTGACGATGTCCTACCGCACCAGCCCCATGGGCTACGACTGGCCAGACGGTATCGAGGAGCTCCCGCTCCTCGACCGGTTCGAGGGTCAGACCGTCCACTTCTCGAACGGCGAGACCCGCGAGTTCGACGCCGTGATCCTGTGCACCGGGTACCTGCACAAGTACCCGTTCCTGCCGGCCGAGCTGGCGCTGCAGTCACCGAACAACATCTACCCCGCCGGCCTCTACCGCGGCGTGGTCTGGCAGAAGAACCCGAAGCTGTACTACCTGGGCGCCCAGGACCAGTGGTTCACGTTCAACATGTTCGACGCGCAGGCCTGGTACGTCCGCGACCTCATCCTCGGCCGGGCCACGCTGCCCGCCGCCGAGCAGCGTGCCGCCCATATGCGCTCGTGGCGTAAGCGCTTCCAGGAGCTGGACGGCGATGCCGACGACGTGCGCTTCCAGGGTGACTACATCCGGGACCTCATCGAGGCCACGGACTACCCGATGTTCGACATCGACGAGGTCGTGCAGATCTTCCTGGACTGGAAGGAGGACAAGGTGAAGAACATCCTCACCTACCGCGACAAGAACCACCGCTCGGTCATGACCGGCACCATGGCCACCACGCACCACACCCCGTGGCTGGAGGAGCTCGACGACTCCCTCGAGCGCTACCTGTCCACGCCGGCGGAGTCGGCCGCGCCCACCGACTCTGACCAGCCTTCCGAGACCGTGGTGATCAGCGAGGAGATCTCCGTCAACGGCGTCGACGGCCACGCCCGCGTGAACGTTCGGTGACGACTAGGCGGAGTTCGCCCCGGAATACCTGAGCGAGCGGCAAACTGGACGCATGACTGTGCCGTCCTCCCCCGCGTCGTCGTCCACCCCGTCCGGCCGGGCCGCCACCGGGCTCAACCGGCGGACCGTTCTCCGGGCCGGGGCGCTGGCCGGCGCCGCTGTCGGCACCGGGGCGTTCGCCGGTCAGGCCGCCACCGCCGGCGCGGCCGTTCCGGTCGGCGCCGGGGCCCCCGCGGGCGGCGCGGTGGCGGCCTTCCAGCACGGCGTCGCGTCGGGCGACCCCATGGCGGACCGCGTCATCCTGTGGACGCGCGTGACGCCGTCCGCCGAGGCCGCCCCCGGGTCGGGGATCGGCGACGCCGTCGTCGTCGAATGGGAGGTCTCCCCCGACCCCTCGTTCGTCACCATCACCGCCTCGGGCAGCGTCACCACCGACGCCGGGCGCGACCACACGGTCAAGTTCGACGCCACCGGCCTGGCCCCCGACAGCTGGTACCACTACCGCTTCCGCGCCCTGGGCCAGACCTCGCCCGTCGGCCGCACCCGCACCGCCCCCGCCGACGGCGCCATGCCCGCCTCCGGCCGCTGGCGCACCGGCGTGGTCTCCTGCTCCAACTGGGAGGCCGGCTACTTCGCCGGGTACCGCCACCTCACGCAGCGTGGCGACCTCGACGTGGTGATCGAGCTCGGCGACTACATCTACGAGTACGAGCGCGGCGGGTACACGGCCAAGTTCGGCGCCGTCCGCCCCCACGACCCGCCGCACGAGATCGTCACCCTCGCCGACTACCGCATCCGCATGGCGCAGTACCACACCGACCCGGACCTGCAGTCGCTGCACGCGCACGTGCCGTGGATCTGCACCTGGGACGACCACGAGCTCGCCAACGACGCCTGGGAGCACGGCGCCGAGAACCACCAGCCGCACGAGGGCTCGTGGGCCGACCGCAAGGCCGCCGGCTCGCAGGCCTACTTCGAGTGGATGCCGATCCGGCCCGACTCGCTGCGCGACGGCGGCTTCCTCTACCGCCGCCTACGCTGGGGCGCGCTCGCCGAGCTGAACATGCTCGACCTGCGCTCGTACCGCACCGAGTCGCCCGGCCGGTTCGACGGCCGCGCGGTCGACCAGACCGGCACCATGACCGGCGCCGAGCAGTTCGACTGGCTGGCCCGCGGCCTGGGCTCGTCGACCGCCCGCTGGAACGTGATCGGCAATTCCGTGATGGTCGCGCCGGTGCTGATCCCGCCGCTCGACAACCGCACCATGAGCGCCATGACCGAGTTGCTGAGCATGCCGCGCGAGGGCATCACCTACAACTCCGACCAGTGGGACGGGTACGCCGGTGAGCGCCGCCGCCTGTTCGAGGTGATCCGCGCGACCGGTAACCGCAACTTCGTGTTCCTCACCGGCGACATCCACAGCTCGTGGGTCAACGAGGTGCCCACCGACGCCGCGGACTACCCGGGCGCCGGCACCGATGCGGTGGAGTTCGTGACCCCGTCGATCACCAGCAACAACGTCGACGACATCCTGGGGCTGCCCGAGGGCAACGGCCTGTCCGCGGCCGCGCAGGGCGCGCTGATGGGCGCGAATCACCACATCCGCTGGGTGGACCTGGACCGGCACGGTTACACGGTGGTCGAGTTCACGCAGGACTACGCGCACGCCGACTACTGGGCGCTGCACGATCACACGCGCGCCGACAGCGGGGCCTACCCCGTGCACAGCTGGCGGACCGCGCACGGCACCAACCAGGTGGCGCCCGCCGGCCCGCTGCCCTGAGGTCAGGCGGATCCGTGGCCGGCTTCGTCACCGGCCACGATCCGCCGCTGGGATTCGCTGCCCCTGCCCGATCCGCTCCTCGGATTCACGGCTCCCGCCCGATCTGCCGCTCGGATCTCGATTTGCTTGCGGACCTCCGGCGACAGATCGATCTCCGAGCGGCGGATCTCCGGTCGCGCGTCAGTACGCCGGATCGAGCGACCCCGCGTCGGCGCCGAGCGACCCCGCGGCCGCACCCAGGGCCTCACCGGCCGAGCCGAGCGGCGCCGCAGGGTCGCCGAGGCTCGCCAGCGAACCCCCCGCCGCCGGGCCGTCCGGGAACTCGGCCAGCGGCACGAAGTAGACGTTGCGGCTCTGGCTGGGCACGACCAGTGTCTCGTCCACGACGATCGGCCCGGCGGGTGCCAGTGCGCCGTCGAGTTCCAGGACCCCGGTGGTCGCTCCCGTCGCCGTGTCCAGACGATAGACATCGCCGGCGGTCGTCGAGAAGTAGACGTCGTCGCCCACTGCCACCGGGGCCGCCTTGATCGTCCCGATCGGATTGCGCCAGATCCTCACGCCGGTGTGCAGGTCGTAGGCGTAGGCAGCACCCGTGGTCGGGCTGCCCACGTACACGACCCCGTCGTGGATCATCGGCGCACCCGACCGGTTGTTGGTCGGCGCCGGTCCCACACCGAGCACGTCGCGCCACATGATCTCGCCTGACCGCGTGTCCATCGCCACGATGGAGTGCTCCTCACGAAAGCCCGCCGGCCCCGGGATGAGGGCACGATTGGCGGTGGTCACCACGACGCCCGCGTCGACCGCCGGCGGCACGTCGTCGAGCCCGCGGTTGAACTCGGGGAACTCCCGTTGCCACGCGAAGTCGTCGACCCCCGTGTCGTAGGCGAAAAAAGTGTACGGAGCCGGGGCCCCACCGCCGAAGAACAGGACGCCGTCCCGCTCGGACGGAGAGGACATGCTGGCGATATGGCCGGTCTCGACCACGTCGAGCGCCTCTCCCGTGCCCGGATCCAGCTTGTACAGTCGCCGGTCCCCGGTCACGGCCCAGACCGCGCCGCCCACGGCCACCGGCGTCGGCATCACCTCGCCGGGTGTGTCGTGGCGCCACAGGATCTCGCCCGTGTCGGGGTCAAGTCCCAGGACTCCGCTCTCGCCGGTACCGCGGTACCCCTCCGAGCCGTCCTGGAAGAAGCGGTTCCCGAATCCGACGAACACCCATCCGTCGGCGTGGATCATCTCCGAATGCACCCAGTTCGGGGCCTGCGCCTGCCAGAGCAGCTGACCGGTCGTCAGGTCGAACGCCTGCAACTCGCCGCTGTCGTGATTACCCACGAAGACCTTGCCGTCGGCGACCACGGGGGTCGCCCGCACCTCGTTCGCGGTGGGGATCGTCCCGCTGAATATTTCATTCACGCCGGAGACCACGCGGGGGTTGTTCGTGGAGGTGTGCCGGTATTGGGTCCAGTCGGCGGGGTCCGCGTGGGCTGATCCGATGCCGGCGAGGACGACCGCCGAGGCGAGCAGAAAGCTGGTCATGACACGGCGTGGATCGAGTCGCGTTGAAGGCATACCGGAAGGGTAACTTGCTGTTTCCTGAGACAGACCTGGCAGTCCGCTCTCTGTGCCGCCACGCCCCGGTCGCTTGTCCGCATCGGAGACGGACGCTGCTGCCGGGCTCACAGGTGGTTCCGCTACCGTGGCGGGTCGATGCGCTCCGACCGGGGCGCGCGAGCCGTACCGGGAGTAGTGGATGACGACGACGAGCCAGCAACCACCCGCCGGGGACCCGTCCCGAGGTCCCGGTGCAGGCGGCCGCGGAGCGGGCGATTGCGGAGAAGCGGCGCGGCCCGCCCGTCGGGGCTCGCTGGTCTGGGCGGGCGTTTTCCTCGCGGTGGTCGTCCTGGTCGCCGTGCTGGGCTGGCTGTTCACGATGGGCCCCATGTCTTCGGCGGGCAGGGTCGAGCGCGAGGTCGCGCAGACGCTCGACGACATGAGCGCGGCCGAGTCGTTCGCCGAGTTCAACAGCCACATGTGTGCGGAGAACCGCGTCCCTCAGGAACTGGTGGATCAGATCACCGCCTCGGGCGAACAGACCGGCACGGACCTGGACTCGATGCTGCGGGAGTCCATCGCGGGATCGTTCCCGGCCGACCTGCAGGTCACCGGCGTCGAGGTCGACGGCAACGGGACCGAGGCCAGCGCGACTGTCGAGTCCGGCGGCGAGGACGGCGAGACGACGAACGAGCAGATCCAGATGCGTAACGAAGACGGGGCGTGGAAACTCTGCGAGCCCGGCGTCGGCATGGGCGCCGTCCCGCAGGAGGGCCAGCCCGGCTGATCGCTCCCTGACTCACCCGTGCGACCGCTCGCCGCCCATGAGATGTCGCGTAGACGCCGCGCCGCCTATCCGATGTCGCGCCACCTGCCAGATCTGACAGGCAGCGCGACATCAGATAGGCGGCGTGCGACCACATGGCCGATATTGCGGCCACCCGGCCCCGGCGCATGGCCAGCCGGCAAGCGAAGAGCCCCGAAACCTCGATGAGGTCGCGGGGCTCTCGCCGTCAGGGAGGTCAGATCAGGCCTTGACGCCCTTGGACTTGCCGGCCGACTTGAGGTCGTTGCACGCCTCGACGACGCGCTCGGACATGGCCTGCTCAGCCTTCTTGAGGTACGAGCGGGGGTCGTAGACCTTCTTGTTGCCCACCTCGCCGTCGACCTTCAGCACACCGTCGTAGTTGCCGAACATGTGCGCGGCGATCGGGCGGGTGAACGCGTACTGGGTGTCGGTGTCCACGTTCATCTTGATGACGCCGTAGCTCAGCGCCTCCTCGATCTCGCTCTTGGCCGAGCCCGAGCCGCCATGGAAGACGAAGTCGAACGGCAGGTCGCCGGCGTTGAGGCCGAGCTTCTCGACGGCCACGTCCTGGCCCATCTTGAGGACCTCGGGCTTGAGCTTGACGTTGCCCGGCTTGTACACGCCGTGGACGTTGCCGAATGTCGCCGCGAGCAGGTAGCGCTGACCGGTGTTGCCGGCGCCGAGCGCGTCGAGGGTCGCCTGGAAGTCCTCGCGAGTGGTGTAGAGCTTCTCGTTGATCTCGTTCTCGACACCGTCCTCCTCGCCGCCGACGACGCCGATCTCGATCTCGAGGATCTGCTTGGCGTTGGCCGTCTTCTCGAGGAGTTCCTTGGCGATCTCGAGGTTCCGGTCGAGCGGGGTGGCCGAGCCGTCCCACATGTGCGACTGGAACAGCGGGTTCTCGCCGCGGTCGACACGCTCCTGGGAGATCTCGATGAGGGGGCGGACGAAGGTGTCCAGCTTGTCCTCGGGGCAGTGGTCCGTGTGCAGCGCGACCAGGATGTCGTACTTCTCCGCGATGACGTGCGCGAACTCAGCGAGCGCGACGGCACCGGTCACCATGTCCTTGACGTTCAGGCCGGAGCCGAACTCGGAACCACCGGTGGAGAACTGGATGATGCCATCCGAGCCGGCATCGGCGAAGCCCTTGATGGCTGCGTTGATGGTCTCCGAGGAGGTGCAGTTGATCGCCGGGTAGGCGAACCCCTCCGTGCGGGCCCGGTCGAGCATGTCCTTGTACTGCTCCGGGGTGGCGATAGGCATTGACGATCCTCCAGATGTCGGCGCTGTGATTGGCCCCATCCTACGAGGTATCGGGAGGTAGCGGGCCCAGGGCCGGTAGTGCCCCCGCTCCTTCAGCGGATTCCCAGGTGTACAGGCATACCCTCGTAGGGTGAATACCCAGATCCTGGCCGAACAGGCACAGCACGTGGTGGCCCTGGGCCCCGGCTTCATGGACCCGGAATTCTGGCTTTCCGGCGACGGCCCGTTCGGCAATGCGATCCTGCCGGCCCTGCTCGCCGTGGTGTTCATCGAGTCCGGCCTGCTGTTCCCGTTCCTGCCCGGCGACTCGCTGCTCTTCACCGCGGGCCTGCTCACCCAGCAGGACAGTCCCTTCGCCCCGCTGTGGGTCGTTCTGGTGACGGCACCGATCGCCGCGTTCCTCGGCGACCAGGTCGGCTACTTCATCGGCAACCGGTGGGGGCACCATCTCCAGAACCGGCCGGACGGGCGGATCTTCAAGCAGGCGTACATCACCGAGGCCCACGAGTTCTTCGAGAAATGGGGTCCGGCGACGATCATCCTGTGCCGCTTCGTGCCGATCGTCCGTACGTACGCTCCGCTGGTCGCGGGCATGGCCGGGATGCGCTACCGCGTGTTCGTCACCTACAACGTCGTGGGCGCGGTGCTCTGGGCAGCGGGCGTCACCGCACTGGGTGCGTGGCTGGGGCAGTTCACATTCATCAAGGACCACATCGACCTGATCCTCATCGGGATCGTGCTGGTGTCCGTGCTGCCGATGATCATCACGGCCGGCCCCAAGCTGATCGACCGGATCCGCAACGGGCCCGCGGCCCCGGCCTCTGACCTACCCGGCGAGTAGGCCCGCCAGAGCCGCGTCGGATCGCGCGAGCGCCTCACGGTCGTACATCGACGTGGAGGCCATGACCTCGTCGGCGCTCGTACGCTCGACCATCGCGGCCAATTGGGCGGCGACCCGCTCGGCGTCGCCGTAGAGGGTTCCGGCGATCCACTCGTCCATCCGGCGCAGCTGCTGCGGCCGGAACTTCCGGCCCATCACCTCGGCCGGCGAGCGCAACGGCCCGAACGCCCCGGTTTCGCGGGACTCGGCCATCGCCCAGGCCTCCGAGGCCAGCAGCTCGCGCGCGGCGGTGGTCGACTCGGCGACCGCGACCTCCAGGCTCACCACCACGTAGGGCTCCGATGTGGCACCGCCCCGCCGGAAATCCGCGCGGTAGCGCTCCAGCGGCGTCGGGTCGGCGAGCAGCCGGGGCCCGCCCACCACGACGGGCAGCCCCGCCCGTGCCGCGATCTCCAGGCCACGGCCCGTCGCGAGTACGAAGACCGGCGGCGGATCCTCGATGACGGGCAGCGCGGTGACGGGGCCGCGCCCGTGCAGGAAGTCCAGAACCGAGCTGATGTCGTGGGTGAAGGCGTCGTCGTCGTACTCCTCGACACCGAGCGCCGCGCGCACCGGCGCGGTGAATCCCAGGGACCGCCCGACGCCCAGGTCGATCCGGCCCGGGTACAGGGCCTCGAGCATGGCGAACTGCTCGGCGACGATCATCGGGCGGTGGTGGGGCAGCATCACGCCGCCGGAGCCCAGGCGGATGCGCCCGGTGCGCGCCGCGGCGGCCGCGATCAGGAGCTGCGGGCTGCCGCTGGCGATGCCGGGGACCGAGTGGTGCTCGGCCATCCAGAAGCGGTGAAAGCCCAGAGAGTCAGCGTGTTCGGCCCGGCGTAGCGTCGCCTCGAGGGCGGAGGCATGCGGCTCGGCGTGGCGGGTGCGGGACCGATCCAGCAGTGAGAGCCGGAGCGTGTCCGGCAGGTCGGTGGAGGCCACGGCCCCACCGTAGCGCCGTCAGTTCCCGGGCGCTCCGGCGTGTTCACGGATCCAGGCGTGCATCGCGATGCCGGCGGCGACGCCCGCGTTGATCGAGCGGGTCGAGCCGAACTGGGCGATGGAGACGGTCTTGGCGGCCCGCAGGCGCGCGTCGTCGCTGACCCCGGGCCCCTCCTGGCCGAAGAGCAGGACGCACCCGCGTGGCAGCCGCGCGGTCTCGAGCGGTTCGGCGCCGGGGAGATTGTCGACGGCGACGACGGGCAGCCCCTCCGACTCCGCCCACGTCATGAGTTCGGCGACGTCGGCGTGATGCCGAAGATGCTGATAGCGGTCGGTGACCATGGCTCCTCGGCGGTTCCACCTGCGGCGCCCGATGATGTGCACCTCGGCGGCCAGGAAGGCGTTGGCGGTGCGGACGACCGTGCCGATGTTGGCGTCATGGCCGAAGTTCTCGATGGCCACGTGGAACTGGTGCCGGTGGGTGTCGAGGTCGGCGACGATCGCCTCGCGGCGCCAGTACCGGTACCGGTCGACGACGTTGCGGCGGTCGCCGGCATCCAGCAGCTCGGGATCCCACTGATCACCGGTCGGGCGGGGCCGCCCCGGGTGCTCGATCTCCCACGGGCCGACGCCGACCTGCCCGTCGCCCCACTCGGTCGGCCCGGCAACGTCCTGCCCCGCCGGGTCGGCAGCGTCGGCCGAGTTCACCGCCCGCTTCCGGTGAACCTGGCCGCCGCGGCGGTTCCGGTGAGCATGAGCAGCGCGGCTGTCGCGTAGGTGTCGATCACGCCGACGTCCAGCGCGCGGGCCGACAGTGAACCGCCCTCGGCCTTGCGGCGGGCCAGGATCAGGCCGTCGCTCAGCAGGAAGGCCGGCCCGGCCACCGCCAGCACCGATGCCGCCGGCCCGTGCGACCGGTCGACCGAGGTGGCCAGCGCCGACAGGGCGGCCAGGAGCCCGCCATATGCGGCGAGCGGAGCGTTCTCCTTGCCCTCGGCCAGCAGCACCGCGCCCGCTCCGCCCGCGACGACCCCGTGCACGGCAGCCTGCAGCGGTTTGAAGCGCAGCCCTGAGCGCAGCATCAGCGAGCCGATCGCCAGGTGCCCGACGCCGAACGCCGCGGCGCCCGCGATCAGACGGCCCTTCGACCGACTGGCGTGCCCGCCGCCGAGCATGAGGATCACGTCGCCCGTGGTGTAGCCCGCGGCGGTGGCCGACAGCAGCGCCGTGTCGGCCGCGGAAAGCCGCCCCTCGCGCATCGCGATCGCCAGCGCCGCCGGGACGATGAGCGGCTTGCACAGCTTCTCCAACGCGCCGAACTGCGTGGCCTTGGCGATCTCGGTGCCGCCGGTGGCCGCGAGGAACGCGGGCCCCTCCGGACGCGAGGTGTCGATCAGGGAATCGACGCGCTTCTTCAGCGCCTGCCCCAGGGTGGCTGCGAACGCACTCGTCGTCGTTGTCATCGTCACTCCAGTCCCAGGTCGGCCAGGCCCAGCAAGGCCCGGTACTCCACGCCCTCGGCGCGGATCACGTCGTCGGCTCCCGTCGCGCGGTCCACCACGGTGGCCACCCCCACGACCTCGGCGCCCGCCTCACGCAGGGCCTGCACAGCGGTCAGCGGCGAGTTTCCCGTGGTGGTGGTGTCCTCCACGACCAACACCCGCTTGCCCACGATGTCCGGTCCCTCCACGCGGCGCTGCATACCGTGCTTCTTGGCCTCCTTGCGCACCACACACGCGTCGATCGGCCGGCCGGGCGCGTGCATGATCGCGGTGGCGACCGGGTCCGCGCCGAGGGTCAACCCGCCCACCGCGTCGAACTCCCAGTCCGCGGTCAACTCACGCAGGAGCCGCCCGATCAGCGGCGACGCTTCGTGGTGGAGGGTCGCGCGACGAAGATCGACGTAGTAGTCCGCCTCGCGGCCGGACGAGAGCGTGACGCGACCATGGACGACGGCGAGCTCGGCCACCAGCTCGGCGAGCCTGCGGCGCGCGTCGGGATCGACATCGGGGGCGGCGGTCATCGGGCTCCTTGAGGTCGGTGCAGCTGACGCTGATGACTCTAGACGGCCCCTCAGACAGACACCGACGGGTCCGCCACCCGGCTGCCGCAACGCGAAGGGCCCGCCCGCGCATCCAGCGCGGGTGGGCCCCCGGGCTTGTCTGTCAGTCCTTGATGTCTGGCGGGAGCTGCAGGCGAGCGGTCTGCTCGACGTCCGGCTCGATTCCGGGCCGCTCCCTGCCCCGAGCGGGCTCGTCCGAATCCGCGGGGCTGGCCCCAGCGTCGGAATCGGTGCCGGAATCGGTGTCCGCGTCTGAGTCGGTCGCCCCGCCGTCGCCCCCCTTGCTCGCGGAGTCCCCGGCCTCCGCCCGACGACGCCGCCGCCCCGACGTCTTCATCTCGGACGGGTCGATCCCCATCCGGGCCGCGAGCTCCGCCACCGACAGTCGCTGCGTGACCTCGGACGGATCCACATCGTCCGCCCCGTGACGCCCACCCGACTCCTGGTCGGCCCCGCCGTGGCGGCCGGTCGAGGGCTCGTCGAGGTCCGAACGCCCGTCGATCCGAGCGGCGTCAAAGCGCTCGACCTCGTCACGGATCTCGTCCTCGTCGTCCTCGGAACCGAGCGGCTTGATGCCCGCCCCGCCGCTGGCTGCGCTCGCGGCCAGCGGGGGAACCGTTGCGTCCTCCGGGTAGGCCTGCCCGATGCCGCGCGTCGGGCGTGACAGCGGGGGCCTCGGCTCGAGATGGTCGGCCGCGACGTCGCCACGTGCCTCCACCGGCGCCGACGGCTTCATGATCTCGTCGAACGGGTCCGACTCCTCGACCGCGGGCTCCACGTCCGCGGCAGCGTCTGCCTCATCCACCGGCTCGGCTACCCCGGCCGCTCCGATGTCCTCGGCCGCATCACCGCGGTCGGCCACCACGGGCACGTCCGACAGGTCGCGCGCGGCGGGCCGGTCGGGCACCAGCCGCAGGTGGCCGGCCCGCCGGGGCCCGGCCGCCGCGGCGACGGGGATCGTCGAGGTCGGCGCGTCGCTCGGAGTGGTGCCTGCCGGGACAGGGCCGGCAGTGGAATCCGCCGGATCGTCGACGACGACGTGGTCCTCCGGGTCCGGCAGCGGAGCGATCCCGTGGGTTCCGGTTCCCACCTCCCCGTCCATGCCCACCGTCGGGTCGGCATCCGGTCCCTCGGCGGAGGCCGGAGCACCGGGGTCCAGCTCCGCCGGCAGCGCGCGGGCCCTGCCGCCGATCGGCGGGAACGGTGCCAGAACGTCGGCGGCCGCGTGCAGGGCCATCACCACGTCGTCCCAGCCAGCGGGGTCGTCGACTCCGTCGATCGTGGCCGCCACCCACTCGCCCTCCGCCCAGACCCGGCGCACGCTCGGCGGCACATCCCGCACGGATTCGATCAGGCGGTCCCGGTCGACGAGGTCCAGGCGCCCGTAATCGGTCGTTCGGGCCTCGAACCCGCCGACGTCCCCGGCATCGTGGAAGCCCGGCTCGGAGTCGACATCCGGGCGGCTGAGGTCGAGGACGACATCGGAGGCGGTGTCGCGGCGCAGCGCCAGGACGGTACGACCACCGGTCACGCCCATGATCGCCCGACGGCCGCGGAACACCCCGTGGGAGACGGTGCCCAGCGCGCTGAGCCCGCCCGCGAAGTCACCGTGCCGGAACTCGGGGGCCGGCGTCGGGGTGGGGGCGAACTCGCGGTCCTCCAGCCAGCGCACCACCGGCGAGCCGGCGAGCGGATCCACGGGCTCGGGCTCGAACTGCTCGGGGCTCCGCCTGGTCGCCCTGCGTGTCGGCAGCAGTGCCCGGACGCGGTCGAGAAGTCGCGGCGACGACTCCACCGTCGGCTCGGTCGGGTCCAGCGGAGCGGGAACGGCGACGGACGCGGCGGCGAGGGCCTCATCGTCAGCGGCGGCGTCGGCGTCGGCGGTAGAGACGGCCTCAGCATCGGCGGCAGAGACAGCCTCGGCGTCAGCATCGGCGACAGGGTCGGCAGCGGCTCCCGCGACAGGATCCGCGTCGGCTGCACGCTGGAACGGAGCGAGCCTCGGTTCGCCCGGATCCCCTGCCTGCCCGTCGTCCGCGTCCCCCTCCCCGGTGGGCGGTGTGGAGTGCTCGGCGGCGTCGTCGTCCCGGTCGTTCTCCACGGCGTCACCGCCGGCGCCTTCGTCCTCCTCGCCGGACGACCTCGCTCGATCCTGCTCCACCTCCGGCCGCTGAGCGTCGGCACGGCCACGACGCTGCTTCGCGTCCAGACGCAGGATGATGAGCGCCGCCACGAGCAGCACGAGGGCCAGAAGGAACCAGAACAGGACCATGCACCAAAGGGTAGTCAGCCGCGGCGGCCCGCCCCCACACCCGCCGCGGCGCTGCGGGGCTTAGCGCGGGTTTTCCCCCAGCGCGATCGGGCGCGAACGATCCGCCGACCACTGCGACCACGAGCCCGGGTACAACCCGCCCACGTCCAGGCCCGCGACCTCCATAGCCGCCAGCGCGTGGCAGGCGCGGATGCCCGACCCGCAGTAGATGACCGCGTCCTTGCCCTCCGTCACACCCGCGTCCGCGAACATCCGGCGGATCTCCTCCGCCGGCAGGAACCGCCCGCGCTCGTCGAGGAATCCGTCCGTGGGCATGTTGATCGCGCCCGGGATGTGGCCCGCGCGCGAATCCATCGGCTCCGTGCGGCCCGCGTAACGGTCGCGATGGCGCACGTCGATCAGCACACCCCGGTCAGGCCATTCGGCGGCCGTGTCGGCGTTGACCGTCCGCATGTGATCGAACCTGAAGGTGAAATCGCCGTACTCGATCGGGTTACCCGGACCCACAGCGAGGTCCTCGCCCTCCGCGATCCAGGCCTTCAGGCCACCATCGAGCAGGGAGACGTCCTCCTTGCCCGCCCAGCGCAGCAGCCACCAGGCGCGGGCGGCGGACATGTTGCCACTGTCATCGTAGATCACCACGCGGCTGTCGTCGTTGATCCCGATACGGCGCATCGCCTCCTGGAACTCGTCGCGAGGCGGCAGCGGGTGGCGACCCTCGCGCGTGGTTCGCGGGCCCGCGAGGGCGGACGACAGGTCCAGGTACTGGGCGCCCGGGATATGGCCGGAGAAATAATGCTCGCGTCCGTGCGGATCGCCCAGCTGCCACCGCACGTCGATGATCACCGGAGTCGGCAGCGTAGCGACGTCCTCGATGAGCTCGCGGGCCGTGACGAGGAGGGGACTGACCTGGTTGATGGTGGCGGAAGCGGGATCTGTGGTCACGGGGCCAAGGATAGTCGCGACGACGATGAGGTGTGCCGTTCGGCGCCGTGAACGCACGAGGGGCCCGACCACCATCCCCGGTGGCCGGGCCCCTCGATTCCCACGTGCGGTCAGCCCACGGCCGCTGCGCCTCAGGCGAGGCTGCTTCGCGTCAGGCGAGGCTGAGCGAATCCCCGTCCTCGGCGAGCGAGACGGTGACGGTGTCGCCGTCGCGGATCTCGCCGCCCAGCAGCGCCCGGGCGAGCTTGTCGCCAATGGCCTGCTGGACCAGCCTGCGCAAGGGACGGGCGCCGTAGGCGGGGTCGTAACCGCGCCGGGCGAGCCAGCCCTTGGCCGCGTCGCCGACCTCGAGGGTCAGCCGCCGCGCCTTGAGGCGTGCCGCGAGCTCGTCGATCTGGATGTCGACGATCGACTCGAGCTGCTCCTCGCTGAGCGGGTCGAAGATCACCACGTCGTCGAGCCGGTTGATGAACTCCGGCTTGAAGGCGCGCTTGACCGCGTCCATCATCTGCTCCCGCGTGCCACCCGCGCCCAGGTTGGAGGTGAGCACGAGGATCGTGTTGCGGAAGTCGACCGTGCGGCCCTGCCCGTCAGTGAGGCGGCCGTCGTCGAGCACCTGCAGCAGGATGTCGAAGACGTCCGGGTGTGCCTTCTCGACCTCGTCGAGCAGGACGATCGTGTACGGCCTGCGCCGCACCGCCTCGGTGAGCTGCCCGCCGGCCTCGTAGCCGACGTAGCCCGGAGGGGCCCCGACCAGCCTCGAGACCGAGTGCTTCTCGGAGTACTCGCTCATGTCGATCCGGACCATGGCCCGCTCGTCGTCGAACAGGAACTGCGCGAGCGCCTTGGCGAGCTCCGTCTTACCCACGCCCGTCGGGCCCAGGAAGAGGAACGAGCCGGTCGGCCGATTGGGGTCGGCGACCCCGGCGCGCGCCCGTCGGACGGCGTCGGAGACGGCCTGGACGGCCTCGCCCTGGCCCACGACCCGCTTGCCGAGCTCGTCCTCCATGCGCAGGAGCTTCTCGGTCTCGCCCTCGAGCATCTTGCCCACGGGGATGCCGGTCCACGTGGAGACGACCTCCGCCACGTCCTCGGGGCCGACCTCCTCCTTGAGCATCGCGCCCGATGCGGCTTCGGATTCCTCCGCGTCGGCGAGCTGCTTCTCCAGCTCCGGCAGCCGCCCGTAGCGGATCTCGGCCACCCGGGCGAAGTCGCCGTCACGCTCGGCCTTCTCGGACTCGGTACGCAGCGCGTCGAGCTCCTCCTTGACCTTCTGCACGCCCTCGATGGCGTTCTTCTCGTTCTGCCACCGCGCGGTGAGCTCGGCGAGCTTCTCCTTGGAGTCGGCCAACTCGCCCTGCAGCGCGACGAGCCGGTCCTTGGAGGCTGCGTCGGTCTCCTTCTGCAGCGCCATCTCCTCGATCTCGAGTCGCCGCACGATCCGCTCGACGGCATCGATCTCCTCCGGGCGGGAGTCGATCTCCATCTTCAGACGGCTGGCTGCCTCGTCGACGAGGTCGATCGCCTTGTCCGGCAGGAACCGGGACGTGATGTACCGGTCCGAGAGCGTCGCCGCGGACACCAGCGCGGAGTCGGTGATGCGCACACCGTGGTGCACCTCGTACCGCTCCTTGAGCCCGCGCAGGATGCCGACGGTGTCCTCGACACTCGGCTCCCCGACGAAGACCTGCTGGAACCGGCGCTCGAGGGCCGCGTCCTTCTCGATGTACTTGCGGTACTCGTCGAGCGTGGTGGCGCCGACCAGCCGCAGCTCGCCACGGGCCAGCATCGGCTTGATCATGTTTCCCGCGTCCATCGAGCCCTCGCCGGTCGCGCCGGCGCCGACGATGGTGTGGATCTCGTCGATGAAGGTGATGATCTGACCCTCGGAAGCCGTGATCTCGTCGAGGACGGCCTTGAGCCGCTCCTCGAACTCGCCGCGGTACTTGGCGCCGGCGACCATCGATCCCAGGTCGAGCGAGAGCAGCGTCTTGCCCTTGAGCGACTCGGGGACGTCCCCGGCCACGATGCGCCGGGCCAGCCCCTCCACGATCGCGGTCTTTCCGACACCGGGCTCACCGATGAGCACGGGGTTGTTCTTGGTCCGCCGCGAGAGCACCTGCACGACCCGGCGGATCTCCGAGTCACGCCCGATGACCGGGTCGATCTTGCCCTCGCGCGCACGGGCGGTGAGATCGGTCGAGTACTTCTCGAGTGCCTGGTACTGGTCCTCGGGGTTCTCGGTGGTCACGCGGGTGTTGCCCCGGACCGAGGTGAACGCGGCCTTGAGCGCGTCAGCGGTGGCGCCGAGCTCACTCAGGATCCTGGCCGCGTCGCCACCCGTGTGCCCGGCGGCGATGCCGACGAGGACATGCTCGGTGGAGACGTAGGCATCCCCCATCTCTGCCGCGAGCTCCTGCGAGGTACTGATGACGGCGAGCGCGTCGCGGTTGAAGTTGGGTGCGGCCATCCCCGAGCCGGAGGCCTTGGGGTAGCCGGCCACGAGCTCTTTGGCCTGGCTCAGTGCCAGCTGCGGGTCGATGCCGCAGGCCTGGAGCAGGGGGCCGGCGATGCCGTCCTGCTGTTCGAGGAGCGCCACGAGCAGGTGGCCCGGACGAACGTCCGGGTTCCCCGCCGCGGAGGCGGATTGGACTGCGGCCGACAGAGCCGCCTGGGTCTTGGTCGTGGGGTTGAACTGGCTCATGCGACCGGTCCTTTCTTCGACGTATGGTTGAGCGTACTGGAATCAATCCCGGCGCGTTGCCGCTCCGGACAGTCTGTACAACCCACTTCGCCTTGAGTCTATTCCGCTCAAGGTGGGCCGATGATGCGTGAACTCCGCCACGACTGGGTAAGTTTTCATTTCAGGTGCCTCCCCTCCCCTCCCCGGCGCCCGCCCTCCGCGTCCGCCCCCTCGACAGGCCCCCACATGCACCGCGCCCACCGCACCCGCCCCTGCCGCGCCGCGACTCCGGTCCGCCGATGACCTACTGGCGCCCGCATCCGGCGATAACCGCCGTCGTCTACCTCCTCGCGATCACCGTTCCGATCGCCATCGTCCTGGCGGTGATCGGCTCGTCCCCGACGCTGCTGGAGAAGGTGCCCGAGGAGCACCGCGGGACCGTCGCCGCGTTCGGCGACGGCGCCGCCCGCCTGTCCGGTTCGGACGGGGGGATCTTCGGGTTCGACGACGCAGGCGCCTCGAACTCCACCGTCCAGGGCCTGCCCCTGCCCCGCCACGGGGACTGGTCTCCACGGCGCCCCGGGGACTATTCGTCCCCGGCCGGCCTGGCCTCCGGAATCGACTACTCGGTCGAGATCACCGAGGACGGCCACATCACGCACTGGCCGTGCGAGCACGAGATCCCCGTCCGCTCGTTCGACGCACCTCCGGGCAGCGAAGGGGACTTGATCTGGGCGATCGAGACGCTGGCCTTCGCCAGCGGCCTGCCCCTGCGGTACGCGGGCCCGGGAACGGACGGCGAGCGGGACGCCGAGGACGCCATCTCCGTCTTCCACGGGGACCATCCGATGTTCAGCGACCCCGAGATCGCGGGCGTCGGAGGGGTTGCGGCCTGGCCGCACGGATTGGTACTGCAGGGCGCGGTCACGCTTCGGCCCGGTCAGGTCACCCCGTACCCCGGCGACCCGTGGAGCCGCAGGCTGACCCTGCACGAGCTCATGCACGCCGTGGGCGTGGGTCACGCAGGCGACCATCGTCACGAGATCATGACCACCAGACGACTCGACGACTTCAGAACAGCCCTCGGGCCCGGTGACCAGTTCGCCCTCCACATGGTCGGCTGCCGCTGATCGCCACCGCCACCGTCGCCGCCCCCCGAAATAAGGAATCGCTCGCCGTGGCGACAGGAATGTCAGAGCCGTCGACTATGGTCATCGCGACGGCGATACACAAGAGAACGGCGCCGCGAGCACAACGGATGGGATGAGATGACTGAGGCGGGCTTCAACCGAGCTGAGCAGCAGAATTATCCTCATTCCCTCTCCCTCCGGCCCCCGACGAGACGCCCCCTATGGAGCCGTCCACTGGGCCCCGCTGCCGTCGTCGCGGTTGTCGTCGTCGGCCTCATCGCGGCCCTGGTGGGCCGGCGCCGGACCGCCACGACCAGCCAGCTCTCATCATTCCCGTCGGCTGCCAGCGTCCGAGCCGAGGCCGCGGCCGCGGCCGGGGTCAACGAGCATCGCGACGACGACGAGCTGCCCGTCTCCGGTAGTACAGACACCCCCGGCCCGGCCGGATCGGGGCACCCCTCCCCGCCCGGATCCCACAAGGCGTCCGCCGAGCGCGTCGGCGTCGCCGGGCAGTCGCGTACCGGGCGTCGTCGTCCGGCTACGCGCGTCGCCTTGGCCGCGAGTCTGCTGACGCTGTGCACGGTCGGCTCGGCGATGGTGTCCGGTATCGCGCCCAGCACCTTCACCATCGCGTCGGCGGCCAGCTCCGACATCCCACTGCCGCCGGAGATCGCCGCGATCGTCGAGGAGCCCCGGCCGGACTGCACCGTCCTCAAGTGCGCGGTCCTGACGTTCGACGACGGCCCGGACCGCCACACGACCCCCGCACTGCTGGACGTCCTCGAATCCCGCGGAGTTCCGGCCAACTTCTTCGTGCTGGGCACGCTCATCGCGGGTAACGAGGACATCGTCCTCCGCATGCAGCGGCTGGGGATGGGCGTGGAGAACCACACCTGGGATCATCCCGACCTGACCATGCTCTCCCCCGCCGGCGTGACCGACCAACTGGCCCGGACCAACCAGGAGTTGTCCCGGGTGCTCGGGTACACACCCCGCTACATGCGGCCCCCGTACGGTGCGTGGACGCCCGGCTACACCCCGACCCACGGGATGCGTCCAGTGCTGTGGGAAGTCGATCCGCAGGATTGGTTGTACCGTAACTCGGCGACCGTCGTGCAGCACGTGGAAGGTCAGGTCGCCCCCGGTGACGTGATCCTGCTGCACGACATCCACCGGTCCTCGGTCGACGCTGTCCCGGGGATCATCGATTCGTTGCACGGCCGCGGGTACACCTTCGTCACCCTTGACGACCTGTTCGAGGCACGGCCCAACTGTCCCGTCGAGTTCTACTGCGCACCTCCGGCGCCCGGCCCGGGAATGGCGGCCCCGCTTCCCGCGCCACTGGCCGCCACCCCGTCACCGGTCCTGCCCGCCAACTAGTAGCAGCGGTGGCGGTAGCGGGCAGGGCGCCTACCTGGTCAGCCGCCCCTCGACCATGTACTCGCCGGTGGGCGGCTGGTACTCGGCACTGATCCCCGTATCGGATCCCCGGGTGATGAGCCAGGTGCCGGTGGGGTCACAGGCGCCGGAGTAGATCTCTTCCCGGTAGACGCGCGCCCCGCCCTGGTCTCCCATCGGGATAAGAGCGCCCCGACATCCCGAGTTCGGGTAGCTCACGCCGGACCCGGCGGAGGAGAAGCTCATCCGCACGTCGACCGCGTAGTCAGACTGGCCCGGCCCGCGCTGGACCAGTTGGCCACCGTAGTTGCCGGCCGCCGGGGCGATCATGTTCTCCCCTGGCTGCGGCGATGTGGTCGGCTGGCCGGGTTCGGCAGACTCACCTGGTGCGGCCGGCTCACCGGGCGCGGCCGGTTCGCCCGGCGCGGTCGGCTCACCCGGCGCGCGGGTCGCGACGGGGTCGCCGGCAGTGGCGGCGCCGTCCTGTTCCGCCCCGTCACGCTCGTCATCGGTCGGCGCGGTGGTCTCGGCGGCCGCCGGCTGTTCCGCTGCGACCGGAGTGCCGTCCTCGGAGTCACGATCGACCACCAGGAACACCACGAGCGCGATCAGGGCGCCCGCCAATACGCCGACGAGCAGGAGCATCGGTCCCTTCGACGGCCCACGTCCGCGAGGTTCGTCACGGCCACCGGCCATAGCGGCCGAAATCGGTTCACCGCGCCTGTCACCCATGCACGCCTCCTCGACGAGTACTCGAGCACGGCGCCCTGGATCCGACAGGCCCGCGCCCCTGGAACCTCGATCATCGCACTCCTCGCGACCCTTCGCCCCGTATCCGCATTCGCGTCCGGGCGCGTCCGGGACTATGGACGCCCCCGATCCATCTACTCCCACGCCCGCGCCGAATTGAGAGGACAATGGTGCGCAGCAAACGGAGGTGTGCAGATGAGAGACGGCGTCGTCGTGGACATGGGCGGCAGCGGAACGCGGATCGGTGCGGTCGTGGACGGCCACGTCGTACGGGTGCACAGTGCCCATGTCGCCACCGCGGAGGATCTCGCGGCGGCCGTCCTCGCCGTGGACCCCGCCCCCGCCGGCGTGGGCGTCTCCCTCAGCGGCAGTGTCGACGCGGACCGGGGCCGGGTCCTGGCCTCGCGGGCAGCGGCCTGGGCCGAGGGCGACCTACGCACGGAACTCGTCGCCCGGATCGAGGCCCCGGTCTCGGTGATCGGAGATGGGGACGCCCACGCCCTGGCCATGACCCGCCTGCCGAAAGTCCGCCACGGCGGCATCGCGATCTCCCTCGGCGCATCCCTGGCATTCGGCGCCCTCAACAGCCACGGCGCGCTCATCCATCCCTGCGGTGTCACCGGGTGGGACATGGGGCACTGGCGGATCGTGGACGACCACACCAACACCGAGGCGTGGTGGGCACTCGGCGGCCACGGCCTCTACGACCTCGAGCGCGAGCACGGTGACGACGCGGCGGAGCTCTACGCGTACCGACTTGCCTCGTTCCTCGTGGACACCGTGCAGATGTTCCGGCCACAGACGGTGCTGCTCACCGGCGGGATCGTGGTGGGCCTGGGCGAGGCGCTGCACGGCCCCGTCGCCGAGCAGCTCAACACCCTGCCGATCTCCGTGCCGACGCCCCGGGTCGTGTACTCGCCCTCCCGCGACACCGCCCTGTTCGGGGCGGCGGTGGCGGCGGGGCTCGCATTGCCGGAGATGCGCTAGGACCGGCGCGAGCGGTCACCGCCGGCCCGCAGCGTCGCTATTCGAGCAGCCCCCGCAGGTCGTCGGCGGTCAGGGCGGCGGAGAAGTGCTCGCCACTGTCCAGTACGGAGGCGAAGAGTTCGGCCTTGCGCTGCTGGAGTTCCACCACGCGCTCCTCGATGGTGTCGCGGGCGACCATCCGGTAGACCAGCACCGGGCGGGTCTGGCCGATGCGGTGAGCCCGGTCCACGGCCTGCGCCTCGGTCGCCGGGTTCCACCACGGGTCCAGCAGGAACACGTAGTCGGCGCCCACGAGGTTCAAACCCACTCCGCCGGCCTTGAGGCTCAGGCAGAACACCTGCGCCCCGCCTTCGGTGAACTGCCCCACGGCCCCGGCGCGGTCGGTGGTCTTGCCATCGAGGTGCGCCACCGTGATCCCCTCGGCCCGCAGCCGGTCCACGACGGTGTCGAGGTAGGTGGTGAACTGACTGAACACCAGCGCACGATGCCCCTCGGCCACCACCTCACGCAGCGAGGCCACCAGCTCGTCCGTCTTGGCGGACGGGATGTGCGCGTGGTCCGGATCGATCAGCGACGCGTCCAGGCAGAGCCGCCTCAGCACGGTGAGGCCGGCGAGTATCGAGATGCGGTTGGCGTCGAAGTCGTCCAGCAACGCCAACAGTGAGGCCCGCTGCCGGGCGAGCTCGCGGTCGTAGATCCGGCGGTGCGCGGCCGAGAGGTCGACCTCCATCACCGCATCGGAGCGCGGTGGCAGCTCCCCGGCCACCAACTCCTTCCGACGGCGGAGCAGGAACGGCCGCAGTCTGCGGCGCAGGCGCTGCAGCGCCTCGGCGTCGCCGTTCTTCTCGATGGGGGTGCGGTAGAGCGCCCGGAACTCCTTGGCATCGGGCAGCACGCCCCGGCAGGACAGTGCTGCCACCGCCCAGAGCTCGGTGAGGTTGTTCTCCATGGGCGTTCCGGTGACCGCCAGCAGGAAGTCCGCCCGCAGCCCGGCGAGCGCGGCGAAGAGCTTGGACGACGGGTTCTTGGCCTGCTGCGCCTCGTCGAGGAACACTCCCGCCCACGGCACGTCCGCGTACGACTCGGCGTCCAGGCGCAGGACGGTCGCGGAGGTCACCACGATGTCTGCCGTGGCCGCGTCATCGGCGACCGTGGTGGCGGACTTGGCCTCCGTCGCCGACCGGCGGGCGACCCGTAAGGAGGGGACGAACTTGCGCGCCTCCGCCTCCCAGTTCGGGACGACCGAGGACGGTGCCACCACGAGGAACGGCCCCGGGGACGCCTCCGTGGTCGAGCCCACGCCCTCCGAATGTGCATAGGACTCGTGGGCGTGGGCGATGAGCGCCAACGACTGGATGGTCTTTCCCAGGCCCATGTCATCGGCGAGGATCCCGCCGATCCGGTGCCGCCACAGCATGGCCAGCCAATCGAGCCCCTGCTGCTGATACGGCCTCAGCTCGGCCTCCAGCATCACGGGCACCGGGACGGGATCGGGCGTGTCGGAGGCCAGCTCGAGCAGTGCCTTGGCACGGCCCGTGGGCGGGGCCAGGTCGTCGGCCAGTTCGGCCAGGTCCGCAAGCAGTCCCGCCTGTCCCAGGCCGATCCGCATCCCGGTGCCGTCGGGGGTCCGTCCGGCCTTGTCGGCAGAGGCCGCGATCGCCTCCTCCAGCAGTACCCGCAGCTCCCCGAACCGCTCCAGATCCACCGTCACCAGCACGCCGTCGGCCGTGACGAATTCCTCTTGCCCCCGGACCACCGCCTCGAAGACCGCGGCGAACGGCACCGGCCGCCCCTCCACACTCACCGCCACCGACAGGCCCAGCCAGTCGATCCCCGAGGTGTCCTCCTCGGTCTCCACCGAGACCCGCAGCCCTTCGGCGGCCCGTCGGATCTCGGGCACCTCGTCCGAGACGGTCACGCTGATGTCCTCCAGCGCGTTGAGCTCGCCCACGCCCTCAACGAGCAACGCCCCGGCGTCCGCTCCGCCAACCCGGAACCCACCGACGTCGACCAGCCATTCCCACCCGGCCTCCGCGACCGCGTTCATCAACTCGATCGCGCGCGGGTCCGCCTCGTGCGGCCCGGTGAGCCCCAGGTCCGCCTCGGTCAACGGACTGCTCCGCCGCGTGTGCGTCCCGTCGGACATTCGCAGCACCATGACGTGGTACCACTGCGCCACCAGGTCCAGACCGGAGTCGATCCGCCGCCGACCCGGCCCGGAATCGCGGACTGTGGAGGGGCGGATGGTCAGCTCCAACTCCACATGGTCGAACTCGGGCAGCTCAAGCCGCCCCACGCGGTCGATCACCGGGAAGCGCTCGACCAGCTCGGGCAGGAACTCCGCACAGAACTCGGCGACCGCCTCGTCGGGGATGCTCAGTGAGCGCCACCTGCGCAGCCGCTCGGCCACCCCGGGCTCCAGCCGCCCCACCGGGCAGAGCTCCAACACCCGGCCGCTGATCACCGCGACCATGTCCCCGCGCTCACCCACGAGAGCGCCGGGCAGGGGGCGTCCGAACTCGTCGTCGTCACGGTCGTCGTCATGGTCATCGAGGTCGCCGTGGTCGTCGTCGTCGTCACCTCCATCCGGGCCGCCGGCACCGTCCCGCGGTACCTCTGCCGCGGCGACCACGACCAGCTCCGACCCGTCCGGACTCCAGGTGGTCAATCCCACGCGGCGCGGCGGGCCGGGCCGGACGTCGAGCAACCCGTCACCGGGCACGATCTCCACGTCCGCCTCCGCCGCCGTGGCGAACAGGGGCCAGAGCGCGGGCACCTCGGCGTCGCACAGATCGAGCCACACACGCGCCTGACGATGACTGCGCGCGAGGGCGTCGACGGCCCGGAACCACCCGGACTGCGCGTGCGACATCCCGCCGTCCCAGCCGTAGCGCAGCCGATCCCACTCCACACCCGCCGACTTCCAGCGGCCGCCCTTACCCGGCACCACGATCCGCGCCTTGAGCCGGTTGCCCAGCCCTGGCTGGATGCCACCCGAGCCGTGCTCGAGCTCGGAATCGTCCGCCACCAGCGACAACTGGAGTCCGATCACCGGAGCCTCGACAACGTGCGCGCGGTGCATCTCGAGCGACTTCACGGACTCCTCCGCCAGCCTGCGCCACTCCGGGATGGCCGCGTGGTGGCGCCTCTGCTCGCCCACGAACAGCAAGAGCGCCGCGGCGTGCTTGCAGTTCAGCGCGACCGGACACGAGCAGATCGAGCGGGTGGGCCGGGCCGAACCGTCCGGGTCCGGCGCCGTGAGGTGGACGGCCGTGGAGTACCACCGGGAGCCGCTGCCCCGGACCTCGGCGGTGAACCGACGGTCGTCCGAGTGGTAGGTGACGCGCCGGAGCCTGCCCGCGTTCGCGTAACCGCGAGCGCGCCCCAGCGCGGCCGAGCCCACGAAGGACTCGATCTCGGACTCGGGGACCCACACGTCGGACTGGAGCACGCCGCCAGGCTAGAGGACGACGACGACAACGCGGCCCGCCGCTCGGCCCGGGGGCCCGTCCCTGTGGAGACGGACAAGGCTGTGGATGGCCGGGGGCTGCGGCCTGTCGGACTGCGGCGCTACTGTGTCGACACCCGATCGATCGTGATCCACCATGCTCGACGCACATCCGGGACCCGCCGGTCTCACCAGGCTCGCCAGGAGGCTCCATGACCACCCACGGGGGAGAGCCGGTACCGCTCGCCGCCGCCCTCGACGCGCTGCGCATGGCCGGAATGGGGTCCCCCCGCGCCGAATCGCCCCACGACGAACCGCCCCGCGCCGACGGTGCCGATTCCGCCGCGGGGCCCGCGCGGGTCGCCGCGCACTGGCCGGACGGACCCGGTCGGGTCCTCGAGCGCACCGACGCCCTCGTGCTGTCGGAGGTCGCATGGGATCGGGACGTCGTGTTCGACGCTGTCCGCGAGGTCGCCGCGCTGGCGCACCTCGAGTACACACGGATCCGCCTGATCGAGGACCCGGCCGAGTTCCCCGTGGACCCGGAGGCGTTCGCCGAATTGTGCCGCGACGAGCGCTCGGAGAACCCCCTGCGCATGGGGTGGGTGCGCCACCTCGGGATCCTGGCCGACCGGCGGCTCGTGCGCCGGCTGCGCGAGTGGTCGGCGACGCACAGCCGCACCGCGGACCCGGTCTCGGGCGGAAGCGACGGCCTCGGTCACGTCGTGCGCGCCTATGCCGAGGCCGGGCGCTGGGTGGAGACCGACGGGGTGTTCGAGGGGATCCTCCTGTCGCCGGTCACCGACCTCGTGGAGGCCTATGTCGGGTTCATGATCGACCAGGGCGCGGCCGGATGGGACCACGACTGGCATCCCCGGGACGGGGTGATCGAGGAGTTCGGGACGGACCTGGAGATCGGCCGGCTCCTCACCGACGCGTTCTGTGCGGGGCTCGGCTATCTCGCTTTGGTGGACGGCGAGATCGCGATCGCTCGACGACCGGTCCTGCGTCTACTCGGGGCACCGGGGGTAGACGGGCGGCCGCGGTTTCACCACGAATCCGGGCCCGCCATCGAGTTCGCCGGCGGCGCCGGGCTGCACTTCCTCACGGGCGTCCTCTTCCCGGGCTGGACGCACCGGGCGATCGTCGACGGCGCGCTCACGATGCGGTACGTCCGCGACATGGAATGGCCGGACGTGAGAATCGCCGCGTACTCGTCCATGCCGCCGGCCGCGCTCCTCGACGGTCTCGAACCCGAACTCGTCGACATGGGCGCCGAGGGCACACTGCTGTACCGGATCGACGCCATGCCCGATCATGACCGACCAGTCTGGTACACGGTGACGACCGACCCGTCCACGAACCGTGAGCGCGGCGAGTTCGTCCCACCCGAGGTGGGAACGCAGAAGTCTGCGGACGCCGCCCGGGCCGCAGCCCTGGGCGTCTCCGTCGAGGACTACCTACGCAGGATCCTCGGGGGCTGATTCGTCCGCTGCCCGGCGGGACAACGTGCGCTCGGCGATGATCACCACGCTGACGATGAGTACGCCCCCGATCGCGGCCGCCACCACGACAAGCCAGTCGTCGCCGGGGCCGAACACGGCGCCCACCTCGTCGTCACGCCACGGCCACAGGGCGCGCAGCGAGCCGATCATCAGACCCACCATGACGATCAGCGTGGGTTTGCGGAAGTCCTCCATCAGTCGATCGAGGACCTTGACGAACAGCGCGATCCCCACGAACGCGCCGGCGATGAACACCGCGATGTACGGGATGTTCCGGTCGCTGACGGCGTTCATCGTGGGCACGTACAGACCCAGCGCCATCAGCAGGAACGAGCCGGACATCCCCGGAAGCACGAGCGCACAGATCGCCACCGCTGCCGCGACGAACACCAGCAGGTAGGACGGATCGCTGATATCGCCGCGGGGCAGGCTGGTCAGCGAGAAGGCCAGCACGGCGCCCACCACGAGTAGGAGTGCGAGCACCCACGTACGCCCACCCGGGGTCTGGCGGGCCATGCTCAACGGCACGAAGATACTCGCGGCCACCATGCCGAAGAACAGGCCGCTGGAGATCTCCGGCTGGTTCTCGACGAAGTCTCCCAGCACGCCGGCCATGGTGAAGACCATGGCGAGCATGCCCAGCGCGAGAAGCCCGAGCAGCCACCAGTCGGCGTGCCGGAACGCGGCCCTGGTCCGGGCAGCCCGGCCCTTGCCGAGGATCGCCGAGCGCATGCCGTCGACGATGTGCGCGCCGGTGTCGAGCAGACGCGGGTACACGCCCACGACCAGCGCGACCGTGCCACCCGAGATACCCGGGACCAGCTCGGCCATACCGATCAGTGCGCCTCTCAGCACATTGCCGACCGCCTCGACCGGGCCGGGCCGACCGGGGACGGGGCTGGCGGGATCGAGATCGGAGTCCGCAACGGGGTCGTGGTGCACCGACTCGGCGGGCACCGTGCCGGCGGGCGTGGCCTCGACGGGCTCGGAGTCGGGACGGGAAGGCTCGACAGACATCCCTCCACCTTCCCCGAAGAACCACCCGGGCGGCTAACCACCACCCGCTTCGCCGCAGGAAGTGTGACCAACCCGTCATCGCCGAGGCGACTAGAATCGATCTGCAGATCCGCGCCCTCCTCGCGCGCGGGCCGGCGGGAAAGGAGCGTGCGCGATGCCGATGCACTATCCCCCGCTCGCCGACGGCACCTACCGCTACGGCGACGAGCCCCGTCCGCTGCCCTCCCCCGAGCCCGGCCCCGACCCCCTGTCGCCGAACTCGCCGCCGCCGACCGCTCCCGGCCTCCCCGGCGACGCATCACCGCCCGTGGCGCCCGCCGGATCATCCCGCCCGCGCGGAACCGTCGCCGCTGTCGCGATCGTGGGCGGGCTCGCGCTCGTCGTCGTCGCCGTCGTCGGCATGGCACTGTTCGGCCCCGGCGCCGACCGCAGCGGCCCCACCGACACCATCCGTGGTCCGTTCCCGGGCTCCGGCCCCGCGCAGGCGCCGATCCCCGGCCCGGGCGAGTTCACCGTCGACGGCACGTTCACCGTCGTGTCCACGCCCGCCGACCCCGTCTCCGGCGACCGCGCCGGCTGCGACATGCCCGACTCCCTCTCCGACATCGGCGAGGGCACGCCCCTCACCCTCGTCGAGGACCACACCGGCCGCGAGATCGATGCCCGCCTGGTCTACGACGGCGGCGACCTGTCCTCCTGCATGTTCACCTTCCAGTTCCCCGACGTCACGCCGGACGGCACGCTGTACCTGATCGAACTCCCCGGCCGCGGCCAGCTGGTCTACACCGAGGACGAACTGCGCGCGGGCGTCGACATCTCGTTGGGCCGGTGAGCCCGCCGCCGCGGCTAAGCTGAAGACCACGCCCGACGACGACAGCCACGGCCAACGGGAGTACCAGACGACGACGTGACGGGAGGCGCATCAGGTGGGCAGCAAGAAGCGCGGACCGGAGGACGCGAGCGACGTGTGGTCCACGGACGGCGCGGGCCGTGTGGACGACGATTACCGCCTCCCCGACGTCGAGGAGGTCGTCGACGACATCGACCTGGAGCCCTACCTCGATCGGCGCCACGACCCGCTGGCCGGGCCGCTCGACGAGCCCGCCGCAGTCGATGTCTCCGCGCCCCCGCTGCTGGTGCTGCGCGACCTGCTGAACGACGAGCGCTTCCCCGAGATCTTCCACCGCGCGCTACGGCACGCCGACCCCGACTTCCGTGAGTTGTTCCCGCGCGACGCCGGGCCGGTGCTGCGCGAGTTCGTTCGGGCGATGTCGTGGGCGCTGGTCACCACCGAAGAGGCGCGGGGCGACCGCACGAAGGTCGAGGAGGTCGTCGACTTCGCCCGGCACCTGGGCGCCGACCACCGCAAGCTCGAACTCGCTCCCCGGCACCATCAGCGTTTCGGAGAGGCGCTCACCAACACGCTGCGGCATCTCGCCGGGAAGGACTGGGACGACAGACTGCAGACGACGCTGGGCACCGCGTACCGGGTGCTGTCGTCTGCACTTCAGCAGGGAGCCGGGCAGGAGGACGGGCCCGCACGCGTCGGCGCGACCGTCGTGGAGGTGATGCGTCCCACCCGGGACGTCGCGGTGGTACGGCTGATCAGCGACACCATGATCGACTACCACCCAGGCCAGTACCTGAGTGTGCTCACGCCGTACTCGCCGGGCGTGTGGCGGCGGCTGAGCCCGTCCATCCCGTCGAACCCGGCCGGGCAGATCGAGTTCCACGTCCGCGATGTGCCGGGCGGCGAACTCAGCGGCTCGCTGGTGCGTGGCGTGGGCGTCGGCGACCGATGGGTGCTGGCCCGGCCGCTCGGCATGCTCGAGGTGGACCGCACCGAGCCGTTCCGCGACGTGTTGATGATCGCCGGCGGCACCGGGATCGCGCCGCTGCGCTGCCTCGTGCTGGACATGCTGCGCCACGGCCAGAACCCGCGCGTGCACCTGTTCTACGGCGCCCGGTTCCCCGGCGACCTGTACGACCTGCCGACCCTGGTCGACCTCGCGGCCACGTCCCCGTGGCTGACCATCCAGCCGGTGTCGGAGGAGGACGAGGATCCGTGGTGGGCCGGCCCCGCCGAGGAGCTCCCCCGGACACTGCACCGGCGCCAGACCGGGACGCTCGTCGACGCGGTCACCCGCTGGGGCTCGTGGGCGGACCGCCAGGTGATCATCGCCGGCTCGCCCGACATGCTGCGCGCGACCGTCCGTGGCATGGTGGCCGCCGGCACCCCGCGCGAGAACATCGACTTCGACCGCCCCTGAGGCGCCGCCGCGACGGCGGAAGCCTCAGACGTCGGCGAGGCCGTCAGCTCCGCGGTTCGCGACCGCATCGTCGCCGTTGTCCTCGCCCTCGGCCTCATCCGGATCGGCGGCCGCGCCGTTCTGCGACCGGCTCGTGGTGGACTTCGATGTGCCCGACGTGCTGGTGCGCGTCGTCGAGCTCGTGGACGAGCTCTTGGTGGAGGAACTCGTCGTGGGGCTGGTCGTGGAGGAGCTCGTCGTGCGACTGGTCGTCACGCCGCAGGGCTGGAACACGCGACGGAACTGGTCCGGCACACCCAGCTGTTCGAGCTGCTCACGGCATACATCGGAGGCCGGGGCCGCCAGGAATTCCCAGTGGTCCTCGCGCCAGGTGTACAGCTCGCTCTCGCCGCCGTCGCGCGTGACCAGCAGGAATTGCGGATCGCACTCGCGCACCCTGGTTCCCTCGCCGAGCTCGTCCGCCACGAAACCCGCCGTGCACCGCTGTGCGGCGGTCGGCGGCCCTGTCGTGGTGGGCGTGGTCGTGGTCGGGGAGCTGCGCGTGGTGGAGGTGACCGTCGATCTGGTGGGCGTCGTGGTGGGCGTGGCGGTCTGGTCGTCGCTGTTGCTGCGCGAGGCCAGCCACATCACGGTGCCGGCGACCAGCACCACCGCGAGCAGCGCCGCGACGATCATCCACGGCGTCGGGTTCCGGCCACCGTCGTCGTCCCGGCCATCACCGCCCGAGCCGGGCCCCCCAGGCGGGACGTCACCGGGCGGCGGGCCGTCGCCGGCCGGGATCTCGCCCGTGTGAGCCGGTCCGCCGGCCGCGATGCCGGCCGTGGGAGCCGGCCCGTCAGATTCGTCGTCGTACTGCGACCACGCCACCGACCCTGGGCCCGACTCGACCGGCGGCAGCGCGTTGGTCGGCGGGTCGGCCGGTGGGAACTGCTGCGTGGGCGGGTCACCGCCCTCGTTCGCGGCGGGCGGGAACTGCTCGGTGGGCGGATCTGCGGGGCCGTCGCCGTTGCGTGAATCGTCGCCGTCGCGCGGATCACGCGGTCCGGTCACCGCCCAACCTCCGCGGCCGGCTCTTCGGTGACCCGCCCGTTCGCGAGCACGGGGACCGCCTTCCGGATGCGGCTGACCTCGTCGTCGTCGATCTCCACCACCAGCAGCCCCGAGCCCTGCGCCGCGATCTCCTCACGCACAGTCCCGTCCGGCCCCACGAGCAGCGAGTGACCGATGCCGGTCGGCGCGCCGTTCTTCACCTCGACGCCCTCCACCTCGGGATCCGCCTGGTCCACGGCGAGCAGGAACGTGGTGGCGTCCAGCGCGCGGGCGCCGGCCAGCAACCGCCACTGGTCGACCTTGCCGGGCCCCGACCCCCACGACGCGCTGCACAGTGTCAGGCGCGCGCCGTCGGCAGCGAGGCGCCGGTACTGGCCGGGGAAGCGGATGTCGTAGCAGACGCTCAGCCCGATCCCCACGCCGTCGATGGTCACCACGCGCGTGGTGTCACCGGGCTCGACCGTGTCGGATTCGGCGAACCCGAACGCGTCGAACAGGTGGATCTTGTCGTAGCCGAGGTGGAGGTCCTCGCCGGCGCCGCCCGCGCCGTCCCCGGCCGGCCCGGTGACCAGGAGGGTGTTACGTACCCTGCCGCCCTCGCCGGGGGTGAACATGCCGACGACGACGACGACGCCGTACTCCCGCGCGACCTCGGCCACCGCGGTCGCCCACGGGCCGTCGACGGGTTCGGCGATCTCGTCCAGCCGGCCGGCGCCGAATGCGCGCATGGTGGCCTCGGGGAACACCACGAGGCGTGCCCCCCGGCCGGCGGCCTCGGCCACCCGCTCGCGGACCTTGCGCAGATTGTCCTGCGGGTCGCGTCCGGACAGGATCTGGGCGGCGGCGATGCGCACTGCGGGCCTCCTCGTCGGCTGCGGTCGAACTGCGGTCGACCCCGGGGCCGGGCGGGCGCCTGACCGGGATCGGACTGCGCTCGACGTTACCCGTCCGCGAGGGCCCGGACCCGTCGGCCGACTGTGCGCCTGACCACGCGCGCCCCGGCCTCAGTCCTCGTCGTCACGCTGGTGGCGGGGCCGCCAGACCACCACGGAGGTGGAACGCGGCACGTGCACCAACTCGCCGGAGCGGCCGGGTCGTCCCTGCCTCCGCTGCAGGTCGGCGAGCTCGTCGATCAGGTCGGCCACACGGCTGCGCAGCGCGTCGACCTGATTGGTCAACTCGATGATCCGCTTGATGCCGGCGAGGTTCACGCCCTCCTCCTGGCTGAGCCGCTGCACCTCGCGCAGCATGGCCACGTCGCGCAGCGAGTAGCGGCGGCCGCCGCCCCGGGTGCGTTCGGGGGTGACGATCCCGAGCCTGTCGTAGGTGCGCAGCGTCTGGGCGTGCAGCCCCGACAGCTCCGCGGCCATGGAGATCACGAGCACGCTGTCGTCGGGACCGAGGTCCTCGACGTCCAGCCGGGGGCTCATGCCGACCCGGCCCAGCCCGACCGCGGATCGAAGCCTGCCGCGCGGAGCGCCTCGTCGTATGCGGCGAGTTCGGCTTCGGCCATCCCGGCGGGGGGCGTGGCCACCCGGAGCGTGACCTTGAGGTCGCCGGTTCCGGACTTGCGTGCGATGCCCCGGCCCCGCACCCGCAGGATCTGGCCGTCCCGCGATCCGGCGGGGACCTTGACGGTCACCCGGCCGGTCAGGGTCGGGACGGACACCTGTGCACCCTGCACGAGCTCGGGATAGGACACGGGCAGGTCGACCAGCAGGTCCGCGCCGTCGCGCTGGAAAACCGCGTCCTTCTGTACCGTCACCGTGACGTACAGGTCGCCGGAGGGCGCGCCCCGGAAGCCGGCCTCGCCCTGTCCGGAGAGCCGGATGCGCTGGCCGTCGGAGACCCCCGCCGGCACCTTGACGTTGATCGTGCGGGTGCGGTCGGTGACGCCACTGCCTCCGCAGTCCGTGCACGGGTCGTCGATCTTGGACCCGGTACCGCCGCAGTCGGTGCAGGGCTCGGCGAAGCCGAACGCACCCTGGTTGCGCTGGGTGACGCCGGCGCCGTGGCAGGTGCCGCACACCTTGGGGCTGGTGCCGGGCTTGGCGCCGCTGCCGTGACAGGTCAGGCAGGGCGACGCCGAGGAGAGCTTGATCTGGACGGTCTCGCCGAGCGCGGCCTCGCGGAACGAGAGCGTCAGCGCGGTCTCCACGTCCTGGCCCCCGCGCGGGCGCTGCGCCCGGGACCGACCGGCCCCGCCGCCGCCGGCGCGTCCCTGGTTGAACAACCCGCCGAACAGGTCGGAGAAGCCTCCGGCCCCGCCTGCCGGTCCGCCGCCGCCGCCGAACAGGTCACCGAGATCGAAATCGCTGGTGGTCGTGTAACCGCCGCCGCCTCCGGGCGCGCCGAAGCCGCCGAACCCGCCCGAGGAGACCTGGGCGCGGAACTCGTCGTACTCCTTGCGCTTGGCCGGATCACCGATGACGTCGTTCGCCTCGCTGATCCGCTTGAACTTCTCCTCGGCCGCGGTGTTGCCCGGGTTGGAGTCCGGGTGGTTCTCGCGGGCGAGCTTGCGGTACGCCTTACGGATCTCGTCCTGCGTGGCGGTCTTGGAGACGCCCAGCTCGGCGTAGTAGTCCTTCTCGACCCATTCGCGCTGGCTCACCAGACGCCTCCTTTCTGTCCTGCTTTGTAGTTAGTTTCTCAGGTCTGCCGGGGTGTGCAGGTGCGGTCCGCCTGATGCGGGCCGCACCTGCACGTGCCGGTCGCCTCTGTCAGCGGACGATGACCATCGCCGCGCGCAGGGTGCGCTCGCCCATGCGGTAGCCCTTGCGCAGGACGGTGCCGAGCACGGGCTCGCCGCCGTCGGACTCGTCCTGCACGGCCTCGTGCAGGTTCGGGTCGAAGGGGTCGCCCTCCTCGCCGAACTGCTCGACGCCCTGGCCCGCCAGGAGCGCGACCATCTTGTCGGCGAAGGCCTTGAGCGGCCCGTCGGCCAGGTCGCCGTGATCGCGGGCGCGGTCGAGATCGTCCACCACGGGGAGCAGCTCGGAGAGCAGCCCCGCGCGGGCGGCCTCGATGCCGGCCGTGCGCTCGCGGTCCATGCGGCGGCGGTAGTTGGCGAACTCCGCCGACACCCGCTGTAGGTCGGCGGTGCGCTCGTCGAGCTGCGCCTGCAGCCCTGTCGACGCCTCGTCGACGATCTCGCCCTCGAGCGCACCGTCCCCGCCGGCCGCGGCGGCCTCAGCCGCCGCGGCCTCGTCGGCCACCTCGGCCGCGTCGACGGTCTCGGCGTCGGCACCGGCCCATGCGGCCTTGTCGGTCTCCGGTCCGTCAGCGTGGGGCGAGGTCACTTGGAATCGCTCCCGGTCTCGTCCTCGTCGACGACCTCGGCGTCCACCACGTCGTCGTCATCCGACCCCGCGGATGCGCCCTCCCCGGCCTCGGCGCCCTCGGCCGCGGAGGCCTCGTAGATCGCCTGGCCGACGGCCTGCGCCTCGGTGTTGACCTTCTCGACCGCGGCCTTGATCGCGTCGACGTCCGAGCCCTCGAGAGCGGTCTTGGCCTCGGCGATCGCCGACTCGAGCGTGGACTTCTTGTCGGCCGGGATCTTGTCCTCGTTCTCCGAGACGAACTTCTCCGTCTGGTAGATCGTGGACTCGGCCTGGTTGCGGGCGTCCGCCTCCTCGCGACGCTTGGCGTCCTCGGCGGCGTGATCCTCCGCATCCTTGATCATCTGGTCGATCTCCTCCTTGGACAGACCGGAGCCGTCCTGGATGACGATCGTGTTCTCCTTGCCGGTGCCCTTGTCCTTGGCGGTGACGTGGACGATGCCGTTGGCGTCGATGTCGAAGGTCACCTCGACCTGGGGCACGCCACGCGGAGCCGGGGCGATGCCGGCGAGCTCGAAGGAGCCGAGCAGCTTGTTCTGCGCGGCCATCTCACGCTCGCCCTGGAACACCTGGATCTGCACCGACGGCTGGTTGTCGTCCGCCGTGGTGAAGGTCTCCGAGCGCTTGGTCGGGATGGTGGTGTTGCGCTCGATGAGCTTGGTCATGACGCCGCCCTTGGTCTCGATACCCAGCGACAGCGGGGTCACATCGAGCAGCAGGACGTCCTTGACCTCGCCACGGAGCACGCCGGCCTGCAGCGCGGCACCCACGGCGACGACCTCGTCCGGGTTGACGCCCTTATTGGGCTCCTTGCCCCCGGTGAGCTCCTTGACCAGGTCGGTCACGGCGGGCATACGGGTCGAGCCACCGACCAGGACCACGTGGTCGATCGAGGACACCGAGATGCCGGCGTCCTTGATCACGGCCTGGAACGGCTGCCGGCAGCGATCGAGCAGGTCCTGGGTGATCTTCTGGAACTCGGCGCGGGTGAGCGTCTCGTCCAGGAAGAGCGGGTTCTTGTCCGCGTCGACCGTGATGTACGGCAGGTTGATCGAGGTGGACTGCCCGGAGGACAGCTCGATCTTGGCCTTCTCCGCGGCCTCCCGCAGACGCTGCAGGGCCATCTTGTCCTTGGTCAGGTCGATGCCGTTCTGCGCCTTGAACTTCTCGACGAGCCAGTCCACGATCCGCTGGTCCCAGTCGTCGCCACCGAGGTGGTTGTCGCCCGAGGTCGCGCGGACCTCCACGACGCCGTCGCCGATGTCGAGCAGCGAGACGTCGAACGTGCCGCCACCGAGGTCGAAGACCAGGATGGTCTGCTCCTGCTCGCCCTTGTCCAGCCCGTAGGCCAGGGCCGCGGCGGTGGGCTCGTTGACGATGCGCAGGACGTTGAGCCCGGCGATCTGGCCGGCGTCCTTGGTGGCCTGACGCTGGGCGTCGTTGAAGTAGGCCGGAACGGTGATCACGGCATCCGTGACGTCCTCACCCAGGTAGGACTCGGCGTCCCTCTTGAGCTTCTGCAGCGTACGGGCGCTGATCTCCTGCGGGGTGTAGGTCTTGTCGTCGATCGGATCCGACTTCCAGTCGGTGCCGATGTGCCGCTTGACCGAGCGGATGGTGCGGTCGACGTTCGTGACCGCCTGGTTCTTGGCCGGCTGGCCGACGAGGACCTCGCCGTTCTTGGCGAAGGCGACCACCGACGGGGTCGTGCGCGACCCCTCGGCGTTGGCGATGACCTGGGCCTCGCCGCCCTCCAGGACCGCGACCGCCGAGTTGGTGGTGCCGAGGTCGATACCGACTGCACGTCCCATGGTGAACTCCTTACTGTTCCCGCGAATGATGACTGCTGTTCAGCGACCCCGACTCAAGTCCGGGGCCCGTCCCTCCACAGTGTGGTGTCCACACTGCCCGCCGTTCGGTGGCGAGTCAACCCGGGTTGAGTCTGGGTCGCTGAGGTTTGACGCTCCATACAACTGGGATGAGCAGGGTTCCATTCCCGGAGTGAGGCAACTCACACGCAGACCTGCGTCGCCCCGACTCAAAGTCGCACCGGGTCACCCGCCCCCGAAATGAGGACGACGACGACAACGACGTGGTGGTCGTTGTCGTCGTCGTACCGCCCGTGGCCCGGTGGGCCGACGGACTCGGGTCAGATGACGCCCTGGGCGAGCATCGCGTCGGCGACCCGGCGGAACGCGGCGATGTTGGCGCCGGCGATCAGGTCGCCGGGCTGGCCGTACTCCTCGGCGGTCGCGGCGGCGGTCGCGTGGATGTTGGTCATGATGCGGTCGAGCTCGGAGTCGACGCGCTCGAAGTCCCACAGCAGACGGCCGGCGTTCTGCCGCATCTCCAGGCCACTGGTGGCCACGCCGCCGGCGTTGGCGGCCTTGGCGGGGCCGAACAGGATGCCCTTGGCGTGGATGACCTCGATGGCCTCCTCGGTGCAGGGCATGTTGGCACCCTCGGCGATGAGGCGGCAGCCGTTCTCGGCGAGCGTGCGCGCGGCGTCACCGTCGAGCTCGTTCTGGGTGGCACACGGCAGTGCGATGTCGCAGTCGACCTCCCACACCGACCGGCCCTCGAAGTAGGTGCAGTTGCCGCGCTCGTCGGCATAGGCCGAGAGGCGCTCGCGGCGCACGTCCTTGATCTCCGACAGCAGGTCCAGGTCGAGGCCGTCCTCGTCCAGCACGTAACCCTGGCTGTCCGAGCAGGCCACGACGGTGGCGCCGAGCTGCGAGGCCTTCTTGGCCGCGTACAGCGCGACGTTGCCCGAACCCGAGACCACGACGCGCGAGCCCTCGAGGGTGAGCCCCGGGCAGTCGCGCAGCATCTCGCGGACGAAGTAGACCAGCCCGTAGCCGGTGGCCTCGGTGCGCGCCCAGGAACCGCCGTAACCGACGCCCTTGCCGGTGATCACGCCGGCCTCGTTGCGGCCGGTCACCTTGCGGTACTGCCCGTACAGGTAGCCGATCTCGCGACCGCCCACTCCGATGTCGCCGGCGGGCACGTCCAGGTCGGCACCGATGTGGTGGGCCAGCTCCGCCATGAACGACTGGCAGAACCGCATGACCTCGCCGTTGCTCTTGCCGTGCGGGTCGAAGTCGGAACCGCCCTTGCCGCCGCCCAGGCCGAGGCCGGTGAGGGCGTTCTTGAACACCTGCTCGAAGCCGAGGAACTTCAGAGTGTCCTCATCGACGGACTTGTGGAAGCGCAGGCCGCCCTTGTACGGGCCCAGGTCCGAGCTGAACTGCACGCGGAAGCCGCGCTGGACCTGCACCACGCCGTTGTCGTCCACCCAGGGCACCCGGAAGGAGACCACGCGCTCGGGCTCGATGATGCGCTTGAGAATGCCCCCCTCGACGTACTCGGGGTGCTGGTGCACGACGGGCGCGAGCGACTCGAGGACTTCGTGTACGGCCTGCCGGAAGAGAACCTGTCCGGGATTGCGTCGCACCACTGTGTCGAGAGCCTCGTGGAGTGCGGCGTCTGCGTCGGACATGGGACCTCCGGTCGATATGTATCTGGGGATGACGCGTACGTCGTTGCCGAAGAGGCAGCCTAGCGCCCGGTGGCGAAATTCATCGACTCAGCCTCTTCTGAAAAATCGCCCAACTAATCCCACTGATCACACGTGTCACACTGGACTCAGTAATCACAGCTCCGTAATCTTGCTCGCGACCGGTCGACCTCTCCAGTCGCTCACCGTGCATCACGGAAGGCCACCATGCGTATCTCTTCGAAACTCGCCGCACTCGGCGCGGCCGCGGCACTCGTCGTCACCGCGACGCCCGCCGGCGCCGAGCCCGCCCCCGCGCCCGCGGCGCCCCCCTCCCCCACCGCGACGGCCCTCCCCGCGCTCGACGGGGCGCTGGGACCCCAGCTGACGTCGCTCGTCGAGGCGCTCAAGCGCGATCTCGGTCTGACGCCCGAGCAGTTCCTCGACCAGGCCGGCGTCGGCCAGCGCCTCGCCGAGGCGCGCCCCGGGTGGGAGCAGAAGTTCCGCGAGGCGTTCGGCGGCGTCTGGCTCGACAACGACGGCAACGGCATCGTCGGCGTGGTCGAGGGAGCGATCGGCGACACACTCCGCGACGAGGCGACCGACGCCGGATTCACCGTCCGGGACGTGGCGTTGACCACACACGAACTCGATGCGCGTGAACGACAGGTCGGCGCGATCGTCGAGGGCATGCCCACCGACCTCAAGGAACTCGTCACCGGTGTGCGTGTCGATCCGACCCGCAACGCCGTCGTCGTCACCACCCGTGGCGGTGACGCCGCCCAGCTCGGCACCATCGACTCCCGGCTCCACGACCTCGCCGAGGTCGACATGATCGAGGCCCCCGACCCGGCGTGGGACACCGCGCCGTTCGGGAGCCAGGGTGGCGAGACCGGCTCCGGCGGCGAGCCGACCACCGACGGACTCACGCCCGCCGCCACCGGTGAGGGCGCGGGCGGCGCCGGCGCGGGCGCTGGACTCGGCGCGCTGACCGGTGGCGACGGCGGCTCGCTCGGAAGCCTGGCACTGCTCAACGAGACCGGGTTCATCCCCGAGGGCCCGATGCGCACCATCGTCGAGTTGCTGTCCGGCCTGACCCCCGGGACCGGCTCGATCATCGACGGAATGAACGAGACCGTGCCCAACCCCGACCCGCAGCCCACGCCGCAGGCGCGTCAGCGCGCCCAGGCGGACGCGGCGCCCAGGGGCCCGGTCGTCGGCGGTACCGGTTACATGGTCCGTGTCCCGAACGGGGTGCTCGAGTGCTCCACCGGGTTCAACGGTGAGCTGGACGGCAAACCCGTCGTCATCACCGCCGCCCACTGCGCCGGCGCCGACGGCACCCGCGCCGCCCTCGCCGACGGCGAGGAGTTCGGCACCATGACCGGCACCAAGCGTGAGGCGATCGACACCGCCCTCATCGCGGTGGACGAGAGTGCGGCCGAGCGGTTCAGCAACAACCTCGTCAGCGCCGACGGCAACGCGCCCCAGTCGATCATCGGCACCGCCGAGCCCGTCGTGGGCCAGAAGGCCTGCAAGACCGGCTTCCGCACCGGGTTCTCCTGCGGCACCATCTCGCAGGTGGACGCCGACATCGACGTGGCCGGCTCGCGCACCATCGCCGGCGCGTTCACGGTCGACCTGTGCGCCCTCCCCGGCGACAGCGGCGGCGTGGTCTTCTCGGGCGACCGCGCACTGGGCATCTCCAGCGCCTCCAACGTGGCCGACACCGGGACCTGCGCCAACGCCGAGGCGGTGTCCAAGGCCGCCGGGTTCACCCCGCGCCTGTCGGCGGTCCCGATCTCCGACGTGCTCGCCGCGCACCAGGGTCTGACACTGCGCACCAACTGAAACACTGACCGTCACGCGGGCCCCGTCCGCGAGTGGGGAACCCTCAGGTAAGGGAGACCTCAACTCGTGGAACGGGGCCCTTGTGGCATACCTTTGACCTCAACACTGTCGACGGGTGCCTTCAATACGGAAATACGGTGCCCGTGCGTCGAGAAGTGCGACGAAAGGCCGCGAACCATGTCAGGCGTGACCATCACTCTCGGGACGATAGGCGTCCTACTCAGTTTGATCTGCTGGGCCTCCTTCATCGGAGGAGTCTCGCGGATGGTGCGAAGCATCATGCTCGGCCAGAAGGACGGCTTCAATCGATTCGGGCCGGTCTTCGCCCGACTGAAGAACGTCATCGTGGAGGTCGCCGCCCACACGCGGATGGCGCGTAAGCGCTCGGTCGGCTTCTTCCACTGGTTCGTCATGGTGGGCTTCATGCTCGGCTCGATCGTCTGGTTCGAGGCCTACATCCAGACGTTCAACCCGCGCGGCGGCTGGCCGTGGCTGTCGGACCAGGTCTGGTACCACGCCATCGACGAGTTCCTGGGCCTGGGCACCGTCATCGGCATTCTGGTACTGATCATCATCCGCCAGGTCAACCAGCGTAAGGGCCTCAACCGGTTCACCGGATCGGACCGCAAGGCCGCCTACTTCGTCGAGGCCGTCGTGCTGCTCGAGGGCCTGGGCATGATCTTCGTCAAGGCCGGCAAGCTCGCCCTGCTGCGCGCCGACGGATACGGCTTCCACTGGAGCACCGACTGGGTCACCGGCCCGCTGTCGACGATCCTGCCCGCCAACGAACTCATGGTCTCGATCTTCGCGCTGATCAAGCTGCTCACCGGCATGATCTGGCTGTACGTCGTGGGCCGCAACATCACCTGGGGCGTCGCCTGGCACCGCTTCTCGGCGTTCTTCAACATCTACTTCAAGCGCGAGGCCGACGGCCGCACCGCGCTCGGCGCGCTCAAGCCCATGACCATGGACGGCGAGGCGCTGACCATGGAGAAGATCGAGCAGCGCACCGAGGAGGACGAGGACTTCGAGCCCCTCCTGGGCGCCGGCGCGATCGAGGACTTCTCGTGGAAGGGCTGGCTGGACTTCTCCACCTGTACCGAGTGTGGCCGCTGCCAGGAGCAGTGCCCCGCCTGGAACACCGGTAAGCCGCTGAGCCCCAAACTCATGATGATGGCGCTGCGCGACCACGGCGCGGCCAAGGCGCCGTACCTGCTCGCGGGTGGCAAGACCACGATGGGCGAGGAGACCGGACTGGTCGACGCCGAGGGCAACCCGGACGAGACCAAGCTGGCAAAGATCCCCGAGGCCGCCCGCATCGAGGCCCAGCGCCCGCTGGTCGGCAGCACCACCGCCGACGTCTCCGAGGACCCGACCCTCGCCGGCATCATCGACCCGGAGGCCCTCTGGTCCTGCACCACCTGTGGCGCCTGTGTCGAGCAGTGCCCCGTGGACATCGAACACGTCGACCACTTCATCGACATGCGCCGCTACCAGGTGCTCATCGAGTCGGAGTTCCCGACCGAGCTGGCGGGCCTGTTCAAGAACCTCGAGAACAAGGGCAACCCATGGGGCCAGAACAACTCCGGCCGCGACGAGTGGATGAACGCCCTCGACTTCGACATCCCGGTCATCGGCTCGGACATCGAGGACTTCTCCGACACCGAGTACCTGTTCTGGGTCGGCTGTGCCGGCGCCTTCGAGGATCGCGCCAAGAAGACCACGCAGGCGGTGGCGACGCTGCTGCACACCGCAGGAGTGAAGTTCGCGGTGCTGGGCCAGGGCGAGACCTGTACCGGTGACTCCGCCCGCCGCGCGGGCAACGAGTTCCTGTTCCAGATGCTCGCCGAGCAGAACATCGAGACGATGAACAACGCCTTCGACGGCGTGCCCACCGCGCAGCGCAAGGTCGTCGTGACCTGTGCCCACTGCCTCAACGCACTCAAGAACGAGTATGGCGAGCTCGGTGGCGACTACCAGGTTGTCCACCACACCCAGCTGCTCAACCGCCTCGTGCGGGACAAGCGTCTGGTGCCGGTGGCCCCGATCGACGGCACCGTGACCTACCACGACCCGTGCTACCTCGGCCGCCACAACCAGGTCTACGAGGCGCCGCGTGAGCTCATGGACGGCTCGGGCGTCACCCTCAAGGAGATGCCGCGTCACGGGCAGCGTTCCATGTGCTGTGGCGCCGGTGGCGCGCGCATGTGGATGGAGGAGACGGTCGGTAAGCGCATCAACGTCGACCGTGTCGACGAGGCGCTGTCGACCACGCCCACCAAGATCGCCACGGGCTGCCCGTTCTGCCGCGTGATGCTCTCGGACGGCACCACCGCCCAGACCGACGGCACCGAGATGGAGGGACAGGTCGAGGTCGTGGACGTGGCCCAGCTGCTGCTGGAGTCCGTCACCCGCGACGGTGGCCTGCCCGAGCCGCGCGAGGCGTCGTGGATCGAGAAGCCCAAGCGTGAGAAGACCTCTGCGCAGAAGGTGGCCGAGCGCGAGGCCGCCGAGGCCGAGAAGGCCGGTGCCACCGCCACGGCGGCGCCCGCCGAGGCCGCCCCGGACAACGAGGTGACCGACAAGGGCGAGGGCGCCGAGGTGGCCGCTGCCGGTACCGCCGGTGCAGTCAGCGCCGCAGCGGCGGGTGCGTCCGTCGCCGATTCGAAGGGCGCGCCCAAGTCGGGCGGCCTCAAGCTCGGTGGCGGCGGCAAGGCGCCCGGCGGGCCCAAGGCCCCCGGTGGCGCCAAGGCTCCGGGGGGCGCCAACGCTGTCGGCGCCGAGGCCCAGTCCGAGGTCAAGGACGCCGAGCGCACCGAGGAGACCCGAGAGGCGGCCCGGGGCGAGGCTCCGGCCACCACCGGCGCCGCCAAGGGCGCACCGAAGTCGGGCGGTCTCTCGCTCGGCGGTGGCGCCAAGGCTCCCGGCGCGCCGAAGGCCCCGGGTGGGGCCAAGGCTCCCGGCGCGCCGAAGGCTGCCGCTCCGGCTGCTGCGGCGCCCGCCGAGTCCGACGCCCCGGCCCCGGCGTCGGATGCCTCGGCCACAGAGGCCCCGGCCGCCGACGCCGAGCCGGCAAAGCCCGCCAAGCCGACCGTCGGCCTGGGACTGAAGGGGGGAGCCAAGGCCCCCGGTGCTCCCAAGGCTCCGGGCGCACCGAAGGCCGCGGCCGCTCCGGCGACCGAGGAGCCGACGAAGCCCGAGGCCCCTGCCGAGGCCGCCGATTCCGAGCCCTCGAAGGCCGACGCCGCCGACGAGGCACCTGCCTCGGAGACCCCGGCCAAGCCCGCTGCGGGCGGAGCGATCCCCCGGTCGAAGAAGTCCGGCGGATACGGCCTCTCGCTCGGCTGACCGACGAGACAACGCGACCGCGGCCCGTGATCAGAACTTCTGATCACGGGCCGCGGTCGTTTCCGGGGCAAGCCGGTCGCGAAACGTGAAATCCCGTCGCGATCCTGCAGGCGGCTACCCGGCCGATGCCTGCAGGAGCGCGACCGATCGGCGGGGGCAGAGCGACCGGGCCGGCCAGCAGGCGGCGAGGACCGGTCAGCAAGTATGGTGCGCCTCCTGCACCCGGTACACCGGCGTCGGAATCCCCTCCATCCGCGCCTTGAGCTGCAGCGCGAGGTACTTGGAGTAGTGGCGCGACTGGTGCAGGTTCCCGCCGTGGATCCACAGCTGCTCCACGTTGGTCGGCTTCCACATGTTGCGCAGCTCGCCCTCCCACGGGCCCGGATCGCGCGTCGTGTCGGAGCCGTAGCCCCACACCTTCCCGACCTGATCCGCGACCTCCTGGGACACCAGGTCCACGAGCCACTGGTTCATCGAGCCGTATCCGGTGGCGTAGACGATCAGGTCGGCGGGCAGCACGCGCTCGCCGTCGAGCTCGACGCCGTCGGGCAGGATCCGTGTCACCTGCCCGCGCTCGAGGGCCACCTCGCCGTCGATCAAGAGCTGACTGGCACCGACGTCGATGTAGTACCCCGAGCCACGCCGGAGGTACTTCAGGAACAGGCCCGACCCGTCCTCCCCGAAGTCCAGGTCGAACCCGACGTCCCGGAGCTTGTCGTAGAACTCCGCGTCCTTCTCCGCCATCTGGTCGTAGACGGGGATCTGCGCGTCCGGCAGCAGCCGGTACGGCCAGGAGGCGAACAGCATGTCCGCCTTCTCGGTGGTCACGCCGGCGTCGAGCGCCTCCTCCGAGTAGAGGGGACCGAGCGCGAGCGACATCAGCGATTCGCTCCGGGAGATGTGGGTGGACGAGCGCTGGATCATCGTCACGTCCGCACCGTGATCCCAGAGGGCGGCGCAGATGTCATGGGCCGAGTTGTTGGAACCGATCACGATGGCGCGCTTGCCCTCGACGTCGCCCTCGCCGGTGAACTCGGACGAGTGCCACTGGTCGCCGGTGAAGTCCTCGGCGCCGTCGAAGTGCGGGATGTTGGGGTAGCCGGACACCCCGAGCGCGAAGATCAGCTGGGTCGGCCTGAGCTCGATCTCCTCGCCCCGCCGGTCGACCCGGACACGCCACGTCGCTGTCGTCTCGTCGAACTCTGCGCCCAGGCACTGCGTCCCGGACCAGTAGTCGAGGTCCATGATCGCGGTGTAGTGCTCGAGCCAGTCCCCCACCTTGTCCTTGGCGGGGAACACGGGCCAGTCGTCCGGAAACGGGATGTAGGGCAGGTGGTCGTACCAGACCGGGTCGTGCAGGTGCAGCGACTTGTAGCGCTTGCGCCACGAGTCGCCGGCGCGCTCGTTCTTCTCGATCACGATCGTGGGCACGCCGAGCCGCTTGAGCCGGGCCGCGAGGCCGATCCCGCCCTGACCGCCGCCGATGATCACCGCGTAGGGCTGCTCGGTGTAGCCGAGCGATTCCCGCCGCTCGGTCTGCTGCTCGAGCCAGGTCCGGCGTCCGCGGCGGATGACGTGTTCGACGCCCTTGTCGCGGTCGCGGCCCCTCTTCTCCTCGTGCCCCTTGAGCTCCTGCAGCGTGGTGAGCAGGGTCCAGGCCCGTCCGTCGCGCAGTCGCAGGTGGCCCCAGCCGCGACCCGCCGCGGTCTCGAAATTGATCCACGCCTCGATCACGCCGCCCGACTCGGCGGCCGGCTCCGCGAGCTCCCAGCCGGTGGGGGCGACCGCGGCGAGCTGGCAGTCGAGCATCTCCCCGATCTCCTCACGCCCCTCGAGGGTCCGGAGGTTCCAGGTGAAGGACACGAAGTCGCGCCAGCACCCCTCGGTCTCGAACATCCCGGCCGCCCGGCCCGTGTCACCCGCACTCAACGCCTCGCCGAACTCCGCCAGCCACGTCTCCACGGCGCGGTCGGCGTTGTCGGCCTGTGCCGGCGCTTCGGTCGTCTGGGTCATACCCACTCCTTCGCTCTGCTGTAGCGTTTTAATGACGTAGATCACACTGTCTTCCCCAGGGGGTGGCAATGTCGTTGCAATCGGCGCTGCGGTTCTCCGACCCCGGCGCCTTCGCGGCCCGCACGATCGAGGCCCATGAGATAGCGCTGGCCGGCGGTCAGACGCCCGATCTGGACTCCCGTGTGCTGCGCGCCTGGCAACGCAGTGGGGACGCGGGAATCTCCCCTGACCAGCAGGTCCCGCGCAGCGTCCTGTCGCGGGACGAGCTCGCGACCGCACGCGAGATGACGCCGCTGCACCGGGTCGCGGCGGAGGTCGTGGCATCGGTGGCGGACACCTCGGCCGCCGGGCGCCACCTCGTCGTCGTCTCCGACACCCGGGGCCGCGTGCTGTGGCGCGCGGGCAGCGCGCAGGCGTTGCGTCGCGCGGACTCGATCGCGTTCGCGGAGGGCGCGGACTGGTCCGAGAAGGGCATCGGCGCCAACGGCATCTCGCTGGCTCTCGAAACCGGGGCCCTCACCCACGCCACCGCGGGCGAGCATTTCGTCCGCGCCCACCACGGCTGGACGTGCACTGCGAGTCCGATCAGGGATCCGCGGGGGCGGGTCATCGGGGTCCTCGACGTGTCCCACCCGCTGCGGTTTTCGTCGGTGGAGACCGCCGCGCTGGTGCGCTGCGGCGCTCGACTCGCCGAGTCCCTGCTCGCCGCGCTCCCGTCATTCCCCGGCGCGGCCGCCGGCCCCGGGCACGACGACGACAACGCCGCCGCCCACGCACCCGGCCACGTCCCGGCCGACCATTCCAACCCTGTCACCGCGATCCGACTCCTCGGGTGGAAACCAGCCGTGATCCGGGCGGACGGGACCTCGATCCCGCTCACGCCCCGGCGGGCCGAGTTGGTGGCGCTGCTGGCCTCCCGTGAGGCGTGGTCGGCGCGGGCGCTGTCGGAGGCCCTCTACGAGGACCCGTCCGCCACCACGACGGTGCGCGGCGAGGTGCGTCGGCTCCGCCGGCTCACCGGGCTGTCCATCGAGTCGCAGCCGTACTCGCTGAGCCCGCTCGAGCGCGAGTGTGTGGACTTCCTGCGCGTCGAGCATCCCGACGAGCTCCTCCCGGACTCGGACATCCCGGCGATCGTCGACCTCCGATACGGGATCTGACCGCGTCGCTCCCGGCCGCTCGACCGGCCCCGCCGCCGACCGGGCACGTGATGCCGGGCACCCGTGCCGAAGTGGCACAATCGGCAGGTATGACGCCTGAGAACCCGGGACGCACGCATCACCAGCCGCGCACGCTCGACCAGTCCTCCAAGCTCAAGGACGTCCTCTACGAGATCCGCGGGCCGGTGCTGGCGCGGGCGAACCAGCTGGAGGCCGAGGGCCACCGGATCCTCAAGCTCAACATCGGCAACCCCGCGCCCTTCGGGTTCGAGGCGCCGGACGTGATCATGCGCGACATGATCGCCGCGCTCCCCCACGCGCAGGGTTACTCGGAGTCCAAGGGCATCCTGTCGGCCCGGCGCGCGATCTTCACGCGCTACGAGCTGGTGCCCGACTTCCCGCGCCTGAGCGTCAACGACATCTTCCTCGGCAACGGCGTGTCCGAGCTGATCACCATGACCATGCAGGCGCTGCTCGACGACGGGGACGAGGTCCTCATCCCGGCCCCGGACTACCCGCTGTGGACGGCCATGACCTCGCTGTCCGGCGGCAAGCCGGTCCACTACCTCTGCGACGAGTCCGACGACTGGAACCCGTCGCTGGAGGACATCGCCGCCAAGATCACCCCGCGCACCAAGGCGATCGTGGTGATCAACCCCAACAACCCGACGGGCGCAGTGTACTCGCGCGAGGTCCTGCAGGGGATCGTCGACCTGGCCCGCGAACACAGCCTTCTGATCCTGGCGGACGAGATCTACGACCGGATCGTCTACGACGAGGCCCAGCACACGTCCATCGCCACGCTGGCCCACGACCTGCTGGTGCTGACCTTCAACGGCCTGTCCAAGACCTACCGCGTGGCCGGGTACCGGGCGGGCTGGATGGCGATCACCGGCCCCAAGGCACACGCCGCCGGGTTCCTCGAGGGGCTGGAGTTGCTGGCCTCGACCCGCCTGTGTCCCAACGTGCCGGCGCAGCACGCCATCCAGGTGGCCCTGGGCGGGTACCAGTCGATCGACGAGCTCATCGAGCCGGGCGGGCGCCTGCACGAGCAGCGTGGCATCGCGTGGGAGAAGCTCAACTCCATCCCCGGCGTGAGCTGTGTGCGGCCGATGGGCGCGTTGTACGTGTTCCCGAGGCTGGATCCGAACGTCCACGAGATCCACGACGACCGCCAGTTCGCCCTGGACCTGCTGGAGCGCGAGCGCATCCTCATCACGCAGGGCACAGGCTTCAACTGGCCGGACCCGGATCACTTCCGGATCGTGACCCTGCCGCCGGGCCGCGACCTGGGCGTGGCGATCGAGCGGATCGGCAACTTCCTCAGCTCGTACCGGCAGTAGCCTCCGTACCGCCAGTAGCGCCCGTACCGCCCATAACCCACACACCGCCAGTAACCCTCACACCGCCAGTAACCGTCATCGAGAAGAGCGTTCCGCGCGCCCGCTCTCGGGTGGTCTCAGGGAGCTAGTGCAACACCCTGGCTGGATCGGGGTATGTGGTGGC